>JBDSLH010000027.1:0-7935 GCA_039916485.1 Saccharimonadales bacterium (SeqCode)
TGTCGAGTTTTAGGAATTCATCAGACCGAGAGCAGGCCTCTCCAAGGAGAATTATCACCAGACCAGTCGCAAACGGGTCAAGGGTACCTGTGTGCCCGACTTTGAGCTGGCGTTTGGTGGGTTTGACCCCTTTTTCTTGATAGCGAGCTCTGATCATACCGCGAATTTTTGCCACAACATCAAAGCTCGTCCAGTCAGCGGGCTTGTCAATCAGTAAAATGTCGTCATTCATGCCTAGTAGTGTACGCTATAACTATGAAAAAGATCATAGTCGGTATCTTTGCTCACCCGGATGATGAAGCGTTCGGACCGAGCGCAACGCTGTTACGAGAGCGTATGAATGGCGCTGACATTCATCTGATCTGTGTGACAGATGGTGAAGCTGGTGCAAATCCTGATAATCACCCTAACTTAGCTGCCGTCAGATGCGCCGAATGGCGCGAAGCGGGGGGATTGATCGGCGCCTCTAGTATGACAAACCTCCAGCTCGCTGATAGTCAGCTATGCAACGCTAATTTTATACCGCTTGCAGAACGGCTAGAGAAAGAAATCATGGCTATCGCCGACCTACAAACCGAAGAGTATAAACTCGAGCTCATGACACTCGATCTCAATGGACTGACTGGTCACCTCGATCATATCCTCGTTGCCCGGGTAACATGCTTTCTCCATTGCAAACTAAAAAAACAACTGCCCTCCACTGGGAAGTTGCGGTTATTCTGCGTCGCTCACGATGATTTCCCAGAGATAAACTGTGACTGGATCTATATGGAACCAGGTCGTGATCAAGAGCACATCAGTGAAACTGTCGATGCTCGAGATCTGTACGAACGGGTCGATGAGATAATGCACACACATCGTTCACAAGCGGACGATTATAATTTCATTAAACAAAAATATGGCGAACGTGTCGCCATAAATCATTTCATCACCATCGATTGAGGCTGTTCAAAGCCTAACGAAGTTTATTGACCAGGGATCCGGAACTGACCAGGGACTGGTGCACTTGGCGCGGGAGCTTGAGGTTGCTGAGGTATTGCCCCTGGATGAGGAGACTGCGGTGTGTCAAACTGTCCAGGCATCGGTGGGAGCGGCGGCAAAGTCGAGAAATCTGGCATCGGTGGGAGCGGCGGTTGTGCAAGTGGTGAATCCGGTATCGGTACCTGCTCTACCTGAGGTTTTGTGTGCATATTTGGTAATGTTGTCTGTCCTCCGACGCTCAGCGGCTGAGAACCAAAAGCACTGGTGACGGCTTCACGAGCATCATCAATAGAATTCGTTGTCGGTAAGGCGCTCGCGGCAGCATGAACTTCAGCTTCGAGGTCTGCGAGGGTCTGATTTGGTACCGGTTGGCTAATTTCAGGCATTGGAGACTCCTCGTAGCTCAACCCAGTGTCGTGCGCTGGTGCGTTAGTAGAAACGACTGGCAGCTCGTCTGGTGTTGTAGGAAACGGCGAAAATGTTGCTGGCTGAGCAGGCATTGTTTCAAGTGGTAGATCAGAAGTCTTAATCGGCTCCATAGTGACTGGCTGTATAGTCTTGCCTTTCGTCAATGAATCAACGTTGTGAGGAGGCTGAGACGAAACAAATGGGTCGACATTTTCTGGCTCATCATCAACTGGCGGGAGACCAAAAGTGCTTTGTTCCGTCGGAGAATCGTGATGTAGCAGTGTATGGTTACGATTTGATCGTTCTTCGGCTCGTTTCGCTTCCTCTGCCTCTGTTGCAGTAGCATTCAAGGTGCCACTAAACATCGGCTCGTCATCTGTTGTCATAGGTTGTGTAGATTGGTGGCGCCAGTCTTTGCTGGTTTCTTCTCGAGTTGCTGCAGCGAGATCTGAAGCTAAGACGCTGGCAGGCGTAGGCGGCGTAACATGTCCAAGAGCTTGTTCTAATTTAGCATTTGCTGCTTCTTGACGATCCTCAGTTGCCTCTTCGGCAAACTGTTCTGCATCAGCCACAGCATCTTTGATGTCGTCATCATGTTTGACTTGCATTTCACCATCGGCGACAGATTGTTTCGGTTGCTCAATAGCAGTTGATTGGCCCTCAGAAAGTGGCTTTGTGCCGTCCGCAGGTGTCGGTGGAGTGTAGCCGCCCTCTTCTAATTTTTCTGCAATAAGTTGCTGATTGGCACCTGCCGCCATCAGCTGAGCTGACATCGTCATCACCCGTGGCGATGTGTGTTTGTTGCTGAAACGGTCTGTCGCTGCAACAATACCTGTGAGTAATGCTGTCGCAATCTGTTCGTCGAGTAGGTTTGACTGCAGTGCCTCGCTGAGGCTCATGAGCATTTCGCAGAGACTGCTGGCTTTCTCGTCACTCCAATCAACGCTACCGAGGGTACTTTTTACATTGTCTATGTTGACAGTAGCCACAATCGCATCATGCAAAATACGACCGTGCGCCGATATTGCATTATCGAGGTCGGACTGTTTCTCTACGCCAAGAGCGATCACAAGGTCTACGTTGAACTCACCCTCGCTGAAGTCAAGATCTGCCTGCGTGATGGTCGTTTTGTATGGCGTGATATAGATCCGGACGACATCACCCTCTACCTTGTAGCGGAGACGATCGGCTTTTTCTTTATCAAGCGCTATTATGAAATCACGAAGACTACTGACAGAGCTTTCAAACGTTTTTTGCGGCTCTAGGAATTGAATTGCCGGCGGAATAGCACCTGAAAACACCGCTGTCGCGTGTTTGTCGAGCTTGTTGAGCATCAGACTAAATCCAAGTGCAGCAGCGAGCGCATCCGTCGAAGGATTGTGCGAGACAGTGACAAGGATGTTAGTCGACTTCTTGATAGCGTCGACGAGCACTGATTTTGGGTTTGAATTTTCCATATATTTGTTGTTTATTTTAGGTGCTTTTCACTACTGTAGCATAAGGGGAATGGGGCGTCAATAAAATCTCCACAAAAGATACATCAATTTGTAGAAGATTACGAGCCGTCCGCCAACCGGCGGACTTTGCTCTGTACTTTTGTACCGCAAAAGTACCAAAACTCTTGGAGCGTCCTCACTTTCTCAGGGTGGTCAGTTGCCAGATGCAGGCATAGCAAAATCTCCGCTTCGCTCCGACCGTTTCATATTGATCATAGTTGCAGATGAAACGGTTTGGTTACTATGCACGATTCTGTATCTTGCTGCCTACTCACCTTGAGAGTTGCGGATGCCCCAAACCCCAGGAAATTCAACTGTGATTAGGGCGTCCCTCTCGACTTGCCTGATTCAGATGTATGTCAAAGACACAATCTTACCAGTCGAGGACTGTTTGAGCCGACGACAGGAGGTGAGTTCCACAGACGATTGTGTTCTTTGACTACAGATGAGTCACGCAACAAAGAGTTGGGACTTGATGTTTTGCTTCTTTTGTATCAAGACAAAAGAAGGACCTGGTTCTGGGTCTCCAGAACTGCATCTTTACAGATCGTAACAGATACGGTATAGTTAACGCTTGAATTGTTACAAAAAATGAACTAAGGAGTTTCATGCCAATTATTAAGTCAGCGATCAAGCGCGCGAAACAAACTATCGTCCGCCGCACTCGCAACCAGAACACTAAAAAAGACATCCGGCTTGCACTGAAGGATTTCCAGGCAAAGCCTACCGCAGCGTCACTATCAAAATTACAAAGTGCTATTGATACTGCAGTCAAAAAGAACGTACTTGACCCTCGCACTGCTGCTCGCCGCAAAGCTAGCATCAGCAAGCAAGCTAAAGAAGCTGGCGTAAAACTCGCATCTGGCATTAAAAAGGCCAAAGCGGCTCCTGCAAAGAAGCCAGCAGCAAAGGCTACGAAGCCTGTAGCAAAAGCAGCTGCTAAACCAGCAGCTAAACCTACCGTTAAAAAGGCTCCTGCAAAGAAGCCAGCAGCAAAGAAGACGACTAAAAAATAGTTGTTTCTATGCTGAAAACCGTCCGCCAGCTGGCGGACGGTTTTTTTGTTGCTACATTCGGCCAATACTGGCGCTGATACTCGTCCATGGGTCGGCACCGGTGGTTTTAAGTGACAAATCACACTCCTCGATAATAGATATCATATGAAGCACTTTCTCTCGACTGGTCGACCGAGCAATCACCATTGTCTTTTGAGCCACATACGGATGAATACCAGTATCTTTGGCGATCTGCTGGGATGGACGGCCCTCTGACTCAACACATACTGCTAGTGCGTATAGTTGTGAAATCACAAGTCCCAAAAATCTATATGGCTCTTCATGATCCCGGATGATACTCAGTAACCGCTGTGCTTCTGCATGTTTGCCTGCCGTGATTGCATCGAGTAGCTCAAATGCTGTTGCTTCTGGATGTGGCTCGATAACATCAAGGATAAGGTCATGAGATAACGGCTTGCCTGTCAGGGATAATTTTGCCAGATCATTTGAGAGTCGCCACTGATCAGTCCCGCTATGACGCACAAGAAACCGCGCCATCTCGTGGGTACAATTGACTCCTAGCCGACGAGCTTCTGTCTCTAGCCAGGTAATTGTCTCTCGCTCATCTAAGGATTTACATTCGCGCACATCTGCATGTTTTTGCAGCCACTTAAATGTTTTTGTCCGTTTGTCAGGCTTGGGATCGGTGATCAGGAGGTCTACTTCACCGGCGTGTTCGAGATACTCACCTAAACCGTCCCACAATGCTTTTTGAGTACTTGGCGTGTTCAGCACGATAAGTTTTGCATCCGAGAATAGAGATTGTCCCTGTAGCAACTGGGGTAGATCTTGGGGTGAGATAGCCTCTGCCTGATAGGTATCTACACTCCCCTCGCCGTGAGCCTCGGTAAATTCAGCAACGATACGACCTGTGGCGCGACTGATAGAATAGGTGTTATCTCCAAAAAGTAACTGGATCATCTGTTCTATTGTACCTGACAGACGGGACAAATGTGGGTGCCCCGACCAGCCACTCGTATCTTTTCGATACTACTACCGCAGCGTGAGCATGTCTGACCCTCACGGCGGAACACCCGAGCGAAGTCAATATAACTTCCCCGTTTACCCTCAGCATTCACATAATTTCGATCTGTACTGCCACCTTTCTCGATAGACAACAGCATCACGTACTTAATTTCAGTTAATAAATCTGCAATTTGATCATCATATAATTCACTCACCCTACTGTTAGGATGAATTTTTGCACCCCATAAACTCTCATCTGCATAAATATTACCCACTCCTGCGAGGACGGTCTGATCTAGTATGACCGCTTTAATACATGAATTTTTGCGGCGTCTCACCCGTGGTATGAATTCCTCGGCTGTAAAACTATCTTCAAGTGGCTCGGGGCCGACACGTTTCATAAAATCTATCTCTGGCACACTGATGGTTGGCATCAGTCTCATCCAGCCGAATTTTCGCTGGTCGTTAAAAAATAGTTTAGAATCATCAGAAAATGTCAGTGTTACGCGTGTCGACTTGTCGGGTAGCTGCCCAATAAGACTCTCATTAGGGTGCCCGGCGCCAAAGCGTTCTTTCCCTACAAAAACCAACTGCCCTGTCATTTTAAGATGTATAACTAGCGTATAGTTTGTATCGAGATCAATCAGCAAGACTTTTGCGCGACGACGGACATCTGTCACTGATGCACCGAGCAAAAATTGCGAAACCTCGTATGGGTCATTGGGGAATGATTTATCCCAGTTATGATCCTCATGAGCAGTAGTCTTACCGACTATTAATCGTACAAGGCCTCGCTTGACTGTTTCTACTTCTGGGAGCTCTGGCATGATGCTATTGTACAATTGATGTAATGTCATACAAAAGAATTGTTACAGTTCTCATCATTGTGCTTGCCGTGATAGGTGTGTTTATGTGGCAATATGGGGGCGTTAGTAGTGATCTATCAAAAATTAAAAGTGTCACATCCAAGATTAAGACCTTTAGCCCGTATTTCTTTCGTGATGGTGAAATAGGGGGCTATCAACTTCAGCGTGATACCGTTAGCTATGAAAAAAATGTGTTGGTATTTACCTTGAAGCATACAAGCAGTAATAAAGAGATTATATTTACCGAGCAGGCTATCCCGTCAGGCTTCGCGATAGACGCATTACAAGCCGATAAAGAATTCCAGACTACTTACGGTAAAGCGTATATTACCGATGGCTTATCGAGAACAACTGGTGCACTTTTTACCGACGACAAGACGTGGATCCTTATCAATGCACCCCAGCCAATAGGCGCTGAGAGTATGGAGCAGCTACTATCACTGCTCAAACCAGTCCGCTAACTCTACCTGACGGTACTAGAATCACCGCGCACGAGATAATAATCGACGTAGAAATTACGCTGAGCAGCGATTTGTGTAAACATTGAAATTGCCGGTGACAGACGGGTTGTCGAATCTATCGTGACAGATGTAACTGATGAGGTTGTGCCATTGATGATAAAGTCCGCGCTGGAGGTACCTGCCCCAGTTGTCTTCACCCGTATCTCAAGACGTACCATGGTATCCGCAGCAATAGCCGTTGCGCTCGCAGCACAGGTTGCCGTCGTACCATCACCATAACAATATCTCCAGTTTGCGTTTGCCGTACCGTCTGCCTCCCACCACACACCCGAGACAGGTGCAGTCGTAGCGACATCCTCGGTGTGCAAGCCAACACGCATAGTTTGTTGTCCGGAACCAGCATTTGATACTGCAACCGCTGTTTTTACCACCTGGCCTGCTGCTACTGTTGTCGAACCTCCCGTTGTAGTGCCCAGATATATAGTATTACCAGTGTTTATGGTAGTAGATGTCTGTAATCGAAGGATGCCCGGTCGCGTCGCAGACGGTGGGATTGCAGCTTGATTATACGAAACAGTTCCAGTTGTCCCGATAGTAGCAAGTGCCCACCCATTCGCACCGATTGTACCGGCAGTACCCGTACCACCGCCCATGAATTCCTCGGAAATAAGCCAGCCACGATCAATCGGGTCTGTACCACACGGCTCCCATGCGCCGTCGCGATAGCATCTATACTGCGCTAACGCACTGTTATAGTACATCGCCCCATCAGCCCCAGTTGGGTCACCTGCGTTAGTCTTTGTATCAAGCACGAGGAGAGTACCCGTCGTATCGCTTGTGCCGAGTGTCAACCGACTGTTAGTGGTATCAAGAGTCAAGTAGTCGATCGTTCCACCTGCATTTTGTAGTTTGAAGGCAGATGTTCCATCAGTAGCAGGTCGAAGCGCCGGGCTATTGAGGCTCGTACCGAAGTACCCAGCACGCCAGGAAATACTACTGCTTCCGAGATCATCAGTATTGGTGGTATCAGAGATCAGCGAGGTATTGATAGCGACACTCGCCAAGTTACTGAGAGCTGCGTTCGCACCGCTTCCCCCTGCCCCTATACAATCAGTCCACGCCCCTGCCTGGTAACAACGGAATTTACTGGTGTTGGTGTTGTAGTACATAGTACCGTTTACCCCCGTAGGATCAGTGCCGTTGTTGTAGCTGTCTAGGGCAAGAAGGAAAGCATTTGCATCCGTAGTGGTAGAGCCAATGTTTACCCGGTTAGATGAATTATCAACACTAAGTGTTGGGTTAATACCGTACCCGACACTAAAGGCAGTAGCACTTGATGATTGAACATTCACCGTGTTATTGATACTCACTGCGTTATTAAAGGTATTTGTACTTGTCCATGTGTTTGCTGCACTCAACTGACCGAATGCCGTACTATCCAACCCGTCCAATGTCTCAGAGTTAAAGGCATAGGCACTTGTTGCCATCTTCTGGCGTGGTGTCATAGCAGATTCCCAGGTAGCACAGGATGCTGTGCTACAGGTAGCAGTGCCTGGTGTTGGGAGGGTTATTTCGAAGTAGACATCGTTACCGGAGAAGAGAGAAGCAGACAGTGGTGTCACTGCTCCAAGTTGGACAGCAAACAAGCCATTGGTAACCTGGACACGGTTGGTTGTCTCACGAGTCTCTGTCCAGGTGGCAG
>JBDSLH010000028.1:0-4286 GCA_039916485.1 Saccharimonadales bacterium (SeqCode)
GGTGCACTTAATGCAGACGTTCCCGGCTTTGTACCCATTATCATGGCATTCGGCACGTCAACATGGTTGGTGTGGAAATTTCTTGCTTACAAAATTGGCTAACGGAAGTTCTGGAATGACAATGGGAATGGGAAATCGGCTTGTTTGAGCCCTTGCATGACTGCTTGTAGCTCATCCTTCTTTGCACTTTGGACGCGGACTTCTTGTCCTTGTATCTGAGGTTTAACTTTAGGGAATTTCTCTCGGATCAATGCTGTGACTTGTTTTGCCTTATCTTGGTCGAGTCCGTCGATAAACGGCATTTCCTTGGTCATTTGCATACTTCCCTGCACTGGCTCTTTTGTCTCATCAAGTAACTTGGTGCTTTGATTGCGGCTGATAACGACGCGGCGAATAATATCCTGGATGCTCTCGAGGTGCATGTCATTTGCTGCGGTGACTTTAAAACCTTCTTTGTCACCTAACCATTCGACAGCTGCTGGGGTGCCTTTAAAATCATAGCGATTGCCAATGTCGCGCTGGACTTGCTGAAATACATTATTCATCTCAGCTTTGTCATAGGTAGAAACGATGTCGAAACTAAATGATGCCATAGTCTAAGTTTAACATTTGTTAAAATATCTGAGTAATTTTTGCAGATCTTGTGGCATAGCGTTATGATGTACTAATAACCTGGAGGTAGAGCATGGCTCAGTCGTCAAAAATAAATCTTAGTCTGGATTATAGATATATTGTGGGAGCTCTGGTGCTAATAATCCTTGTGATGCTTGCCGTGTGGCGCCCCTGGGAGGTCCGTTATGATAAAGATGCTCGTACTGTCAGTGTGACAGGTGAAGCAACAGTAAAAGCAGTTCCAGACGAGTATGCGTTTTACCCAAACTATACGTTTAGTAATGCAGATAAAACAATTGCCCTGAGCGACGCAAATGCGAAGGCTACAGAGGTAGTCACCGGCCTCAAAAAATTGTCTGTTGACGACAAGTCTATCAAATCATCGGTCAACGGCTATCCAGACTATTCTCCTGAGGATAATGAGTCATATTCCTATGCTGCTACGATCGTTGTTACAGTTGGTGATAAAGATTTAGCGCAAAAGGTCCAAGACTATCTGGTGACAACTTCTCCAGAGGGTAGCGTCACACCCCAGCCGACGTTTAGCGATACAAAGCGTAAAGAGCTTGAGAACACCGCTCGCGAGGAAGCAACCAAGGATGCCCGGAAAAAAGCTGACCAATTGGCCGAAAACTTAAAGTTTAGATTGGCTGGAGTCAAGACTGTTACGGACGGGGCAGGATTTGGTGGTATTGAACCTTTGTACAGTCGACTCGAAGCTGGTAGCTCAGATATGGTTGCGAACTCTCCCTCTTTGGTTCTTCAGCCTGGTGAAAACGACTTGCAGTATTCCGTGACAGTTGTTCACTTTATTCGTTAGATAGTATTTTACTATTTCAAGCCGACTGAGTTTGGTCGACACTTTCTAGCCATTCGTTCCACTGTACTTTGCGGACGCGATAGCCGATTTGTAATGCAAGTGCTCTATCACCAAAGTGTTTTTGCCAGTCGGTACTCTGGAGCGGTTGTTCTAAACTCTGGTTGATACGTTCGCGTGATGCGAGTAATGACTCTTTGACGATAGGGTCATCAGCCATTTCCAGGAGCTTTTTGCCTGTTATTGTCACGCCACTGGCAACAAGGGTTTCTAGGCCGTTGCGGACTTCTGGGTCGGGTATACCCGCATCGAGACGATCGAGTGCGATAAATACAGTTCGTATATGGGTGAGTTGCTCGATAGCCTGAAAGATATCACTGAGCTTTTTGTTGTTCCCTGCGACGACATCAATTACCGATTCGACAGCTTCGGCGCGGGCTTCGTCGCTCATCGAAGGATATAAACCACTGTCGGTAGCATCGCTGGCTGCCTCGGCAAGAGCACACATTTCATCGAGACGTTGCTGAGGGGTTTTTGTGCCACTCGGTAAATCTTCGCCACCGTCTAGAGCCTCGGCATGATCATGGATGATCGCTGCGATGAGGAGTTGTCGCTGCTCGTCAGGAGATATATCGGTTGACTGTGCGATATACCATTTGGTCATACCATAGACAAGTCGGCCATGCTCAAGATTGTTAACATCAGCGCCAAGTACGTCTTGCCACTGATCAAGGGATACACCCTCTGGCAGGTATATCCACCACCGCGCCATCTCGTTGGCACGTTTACCAAAGCGAGTTTGTCTAAAAGCGTGGTAATAGTCGAGAGGTTGGTGTTCTGGCATTATAGTTGTGACTATTATGGCATAGAGCGAGCTAAAGGCAATATTATCCACAATGTAACCACTATCACCGTTGCAACCACGATTATGATAATTGTTTGTCGAACTGTATGCTGTCTATCTGTTTTGATGATTGCTTCACGCTGTTTTTTGAAATACGGATGCGTATTCTCGACAGGTTTGTCCCCTATCGGTTCTGTGAAATTGTCATCTACTACGGTCAGCGGGTCCTTTGTCAGAGGTGTAACTTCGAGGATAGGTCGCGTGATGGACGGATGCGATGCTATATATTCTGCGGAGCGTTGACGGAACTCAGACTGATAATTACCTTTTCGACCGACTGATTTTAAAATAGCTATCAAACCTTCGCGATCAATTTTACCATCCTGATACGCGCGAGCCAGGTACTGACCATTACCAACCGAGACATGTTGTGCAATGGCAAGAAGCTCAAGTGTAGTCATGTGGTCAAATTTTTTGAGAGGACCACCGTGTTCTATCACCGTTCCAGCGTATTGACCCTCTCCGCTAGGTGTTGCATTCAACGTATGGGCCTCAGGTGACGGACGCGGAATGTCCACCTCCGTTGCTTTCTCGGGTAATACATGTCTAGTGCTATCTGGTC
This sequence comes from Saccharimonadales bacterium (SeqCode), assembly GCA_039916485.1. Lineage (GTDB taxonomy): Bacteria > Patescibacteriota > Saccharimonadia > Saccharimonadales > Saccharimonadaceae > JAPUDQ01. The sequence continues at coordinate 2,896 of JBDSLH010000028.1, forward strand.
TTGCTGCCGCTTCTGGCGAGAGAGGTACTGTAACTGAACTATACGAGGATGGCTCACTCGGCTGTGTCCGCTCTTGGTTTTCTTGCCTGGTAACCATAGCGGTGAGTGCAACAAGTGAGGCAAGAGGTGGAGAGTTAGCAGGAGTCTCGCTGTGAATGCTGTCTGGGGATGGTACACCATGAGGGAGATTGGGTGACTGAGCCACAGGGTGAGTGTCGCTCGTGCCGACAGTCTGGCCAGGAGCTCCCCCACCGTATAGTACCTCTGCAGGAGGTACTTCTGGCTCATCCAGCACTTCTCTGGTGTCTTTTGCTTCCACGGCATGTTTAAGAGCGACGATCACTGCGAGACCAAAACGCTCAAATGATTGTGATCGTTCGGGGGAAGTACCCTCTTGTACTTTTTCCAGTTGCTCAGACACGATTTGTGGGAGGTCATCAATCACGAGGTCAGTATCGCCGTGTGCAATTACCTCTACTATCACACGGTACGTGTCTTCAATCTCTTTAGGGACTTCTACGTCTGGGTCTGACAACTTTTCCGACAGTAGCCCCATGACGTCGAGCTCAGTTTTTATATTTTTTCGTTCGTTGGTCTTTGGGTCAGACTGTTCAAGCTGGTCATGTAATGTCAAAATGCGTTCTGCAACCATAAGCTGTGCGAGCCAGTAGCTATCGACTGTTTCTGGATGGATCTGTCTGAATTCTTCAACTTGGACTTCGGATTTGCGACGTAACAACGCTCGCCATTTTTTGCGGACTTTCTCACCTTTTGGCGCTATTTCTTCAATACCATCATTCTCTTCTCTGTGGGGAATAAAAGACTCCCAAAAATGACCTCGCTCCTTGGCTGCGGATTTCAGCTGTTTTGCGCGTTCAGCTTGTTTTTCGGGCTGTTTTTCTTTTTCGGATTCTTCAAATTCGGTTTGACGTTCAAAGATATTCCACCATTTACGTTCAGGAGTGGGCTCTTTTTCGGGATTGAAATCGGATCTGGGCATGGGCTTAGTATAGCGAGATGACAGGATTAGTTAAATATGTGCTACTTGGTAGCTTTTTTCGAACTACCGGCTATCATCAGATCGCCAGTGATTGAATTTTGGTAATACGCCCCCGTAATTACAGTGAGTGCCTCCGTAATATCAGAATTTTTCTTGATATTAAATTTGCCATTAATGAAAAGCATCTTTGGCGCATGAAGTGCGGCAGAATTGCTGATGCGCTCTACAGTCTCGGCGTCAGATAGATCAATCTTGAGCTCCTCGGTGGCAAACAGCATCTTTTTACGATTGGGTACACTGACTGCAAACGTATCAAACTGGCTGTCGATGTCGAACAAGCTTGGGTCGAGCCACTCGTCTACTTCGTTTTGGGTGGCGCTACGGTAATAGA
>JBDSLH010000029.1:0-24292 GCA_039916485.1 Saccharimonadales bacterium (SeqCode)
GGTAAGACCTAGGGCATAATATAGCTCACCCATCCAACCTGCGTCACGTTGTGCCAGGTAATCATTTACCGTGACTACATGAACACCTTTTCCAGACAAGGCGTTAAGATATACCGGAGAGGTTGCCATAAGCGTCTTACCTTCACCAGTCTTCATTTCTGCCACGTTTCCTTCGTGCATCGCGACACCAGCAACGAGCTGAACATCGTAATGACGCTGTCCAAGGACGCGATCGCTCATCTCACGTACAACAGCAAACGCGTCCGGCAGAAGGTCATCAACGGTTGTATTTTTGTGAGAAAGACGCTCTTTTAAAACATGCGTTTGCTTGCGCAATTCGGTCTTATTCATATCATGGTATTTGGTCGCGAGCGCGTTCACAGCAGTTACTCTCTTAGACAGTCGTTTCAGCGTACGTGCTTGCGGATCTCCGAATACTTTGGCCAAGGCCTGTTTCATGGTCTATCTTTCCCCTCTTTTCCTAAGTTCTGGTCATTTTCAACTACCCCTAAGTATACGCGTATCAGAGGAGAATGCCAAGCGGTGACCCCTTGATTTACAATTGGTCAGTCGAGAGACTTAGGCGGTGTTTGAGCCCGCGTATCATCCGCTGCGCACGGCCGCCCCGGAACGAGTGCTCATCATGATATTTTTTGAGCTGAGTTGTGAGTTTGGCCTCTACGATATCGACAGCAGCAAGCATGTTCATGGTTGAATCTTTTGCATTAATTTTTCTGCCTGGCACTGTGATCACAACATCGCACTCATACTTGTTACCGTTTGCACGATTGACTTCTTTGAGCACGACTTCAGCCTTCGCGCTTTTGCGTGCGTGGCGTGGCAAAAATCGAGTTAGTCGATCTACTTTCTTCGTAACATATCGTTTTGTAGCCTCGTCGAGGTGGTAGCGTACTCCGGTTATATCAATATGTGTCATAAAGACCTCCTTTTCAGATATTACCGTGATGGTACCTTTAGTATACCATGATGCGCACGGCGAAATACTTGTGCTTAGCTATCTTTAGATGATTCTACAACAGCTCGCGGTTGCCAAGATAAGGACGTAATACCTCAGGAACTTGGAGTGTACCATCGAGGTTTTGATAATGCTCGATAACCGCAATGAGTGAACGCGCAAGTGAGACGGCCGTACCATTCAGTGTATGCACTGTTTCGATGTGTCCATCCTCACGACGCACCCGAATATTGAGATTTCGAGCCTGGAAATCAGTACAGTTACTACAGCTCGTCAGCTCGCGATACATGCCGTCTACAGCCGACCAATATTCGATGTCGTATTTTTTGGTTGCAGGTGCACCGAGATCGCCTGCAGCAATATTGATAACGTGATATGGGATACCGATCGACTGCCATAGCTCTTCTTCGATGGCAAGAATCTTCTCATGAAAATCTACGCTTTGCTCGGGCAGTGTGAATGCATACATTTCCAGCTTGTTAAACTGATGCACGCGGAATAATCCTCGAGCGTGTTTACCGTAGGTACCTGCTTCTTTGCGATAACATGGGCTCAACCCCGCATATAACAGTGGCAAATCTTTTTCCTCGATGATTTCATCTGCATGATATCCAGTCAGTGACGCTTCTGCGGTACCTATGAGCGAGAGGTCTTCACCATCGATAAAATACTGGTCACCTTGGTCTTGTGAGCGTGGAGCAAAGCCAGTGCCGGTCGCCGTACGGGCATTGACCATGTGCGGCACCGTCATAAATGTAAAACCTTTTTTGATAACAAAATCGAGTGCATATTGGGTAATAGCGTTCTCTAAGAGTGCTAGATCGCCTTTGAGGTAGTAAAATTTGGCTCCCGCTACTTTTGCGCCACGTTCAAAATCAACCCAATCACGAGCGAGCGCAAAATCAAGGTGGTCTTTGGCGCCGGTTATCTGCTTGCCCCACTGCTTGATCTCGACACTATCTTCTTCGCCGCCGAGAGGAACATCCATTGCTGTGATGTTTGGTAACGCCTGCAACAGAGCATTGTATTCATCATCAATCGTTTTGAGACTTGCTTCGAGTTCCGTAAGCTCAACCTTGATGGTCTTGCCTTCATCGATGGTGGCCTGGTCAGGTTTTCCATCTTTCAAATTTGCTGCATTTTCATTGCGCTTCGTTCTAAGCACATCAACCTGTTGCAGCAATTCACGACGGTCCTCGTCAAGTTTTAGTAGTTGTGCGACGTCGACAGCGTAACCTTTATCTTGTGCAGATTTTTGGACACGATCAGCATTTTCACGAATATAGCGGATATCTAGCATGTTGTCGTTATTTTACAGAGATACCTATAAAAGAGCAACCAATGGTCTGCCGCTTATGCTGCAGTCCGTCGCTGCTCTAGCGTATTATGCAAGTGGACGAGTACTCGAAGTTACCATTTGACGTGTAGCCACGCTTCCTGCTAACCGATATATTAGACGTAGGTCACCAACGAGCGATGAGGATTCAGCATCCTCAATTTCAGTGGTAAGACGATGCTCGATGGCTCCTGGATCATCCAGATTAATTTTTCCACAATGTGCATCTATCACATAGCTTGATATACAACCAGGGCGTTGAGACATCACTACTCGTTTATGTGTGTCTACGATTTGAGCGCCAGAATAATCATGGCCCACAATTTCATATTCGGTTTCCCGCTCTTCGGATGGCGTCGGGCGATGACCAACAACAGACATTGCACCTGAAAGTATATGCCTGTATTGCACTACCTCATCAAGACCAAATTTCCTATACATGAGCGCTACTTTACCCAACGCATTACCATTATCGTCGAGTGTTCGTAATTTTATCATTTCAAACGAAGTATTGTTCTGACCAACACGGGTTTGATGAAAAAATATATCGTCGTTATGTTCAGCAAACATATGCCGTGCAGCTATTGACGCAGCTCCACTCAGTGGAGCAAGGCCTAATGCTACTGAGACATCAAGCAGACGTTTTTGTCGCGAATTGTGATAGGCCTCACCTTTGAGCATTGCTACCATACCTTTATAATCCCCTATATCTTTTTGCCATATCATCAACCTGCCTGTATGCACTGGCAGAACGAACGCTATCACGGTTTTTAGTGAGCCGCACTATCGGTATAGGCGAATCTAAGTCCGTTTCTATCCCCACAGTTGAATTTATTGTTGGTGGATTGATACTGATGTCAATCTTAGATTTTATAGTAGTCTTCATAGAGCCGGGTAACTGTCTCCAGATGTTTAGCATTGCAGCACGAGCCAAGGATAATTCTGGCGGACTCTCAAACGCATGCCATACATCGTTTCGTGCGCGCTCGCCTATACCACCCACATAGTCAACCTTTGATGCGCCGACAGTGGAAGCTGCAACAGCCGCAAATTCAGGCTTCTGTATGCAAAAGGGCTCAAGCGCTTCACGCAAAAAATCAATAGTTCTACCGGTATCCACCGATTCTGTCACTACGAGTGGCCGCAAGGGCTCACCGATTTCTGAGGTAATGTATTCAAAATATGCTTCATATGGTGCAAGACCGTGTAAACTACGATACATTTTAGAACTCGCTACAAAAAATGTTTTATGGTCACGACCATCCTGCTTGAGCACTTCATGAACAAAACGCGTTGGCAGTCTCCCGCTCGAATCATCTCCTATTAAAACATTCCATCTTGTTTTTTCAGTCGTAAGTAATGTATCGACAAGCGCGTGCAACAAAGGCTCTGCGTCCTCAATCTTGTCGCTAACTTCTGGGGTATAATCGTAAGATTGAACCTCAGCCGTGTCCATAATCATATATTTATGATAACATTATATCTAATTTATGTCAATACCCAAAAAGAGCGAAACTCTACAATAATTTCACGCGTGGTTGCTTAGAGCGCCGTAACCTTCTGGTGCTTACATCTTCAACCGTGTGCACTGGAGTTTACAACGTTACGGATTCGTTCTAAAACAGGTAAAACCTCATCTAACTGCTTCAATGTTATGCGGCCGTCTATATAATCAGCCACTGTTAAATTTATTGCTTTCTCAACTTGCTGGATCAATGCCTCTGGATCTTCAATAGTCGATAAATTATCGGCAAAAGTGTTTAATGTATCTGGTGACTTTTGGGCACGATCAGCATTCTCACGAATATTGCGGCTATCTAGCATAGTGTGGTTATTTTACAGAGATGCCGGCAAAAGAGCAACGGGATAATACAGACCTTTCCGCGCAATCTAGCGTATGTCTCGGATACGTAGGAATACAACCGCAATAGCATAGGCTACAAGCGTGACCGCAGCTAGCACAAAGCTATCACTTATAGCGATGCTAGTTTTTGCTATTTCAACAGAAGGAAAATAGTGCAGCAATGATATAACTTCAAATGGTTGCAACCATTCAACGGCTTGCGAGAATGTTGACAAGATAAACCCACCAGCTACCACGATAATGCTTATAGTCATAGTCAGTGAACGCTTACCTGTTGCGAGGCCTGTAGCAAAGACGATAGATCCGAGCGCTAGCAGTAATAGCCAGTTCATTGCAAGCAATCGAGCAAGCACGTCCAGAGGCAATGTTTCGTCAATCAAAAATTGTCCGAGCATAATCCCTGGTATCATGCCAAGCAGCGTAATAGCGATAATTGATATCATCGCCAAAAATTTATGTAGAACGATGCGACTGCGGCTAATCGGCAGAGCCGCAAGTGTGCGTAATTCACCTTTTTCTTCTTCGGCTACCGTCAGCCCGAGACCCAATATAATTACCATTACTCCCCCGAGTATGCCGACACGAATATCAAATAGCTGGCTTGCAAGATATGTCGAAAACTCTCGGAGATTTGCTAGATCACCCACCATTCCCTGGAGGGCTGGTGGCATCTGGGTGACCAATGCATCGAGCGCACCTTCTTGATTCATAGCTGGATAAAATATAGACATCAAAAATGCCAAAAACCCAAAACCAATAAACCAACCCAAACAAAACCATCGTTTATCGTACAGCGTTTTTAGATATAGTGATCGCATCATCGCTCATCCTCCTTGCTGTATATATCGTTCACCGCATCCTCTAAGCCATGGTCAGTGATACTAAAATCATCAAGCTGCACCACGTTACCGAGCCATGTCTGTAATCCCTTTACATGGCCATGAAACACAAAATCAAGCTGATGTTTTTTGTTCGGCATGATGATAGATGACACCTCTAAGGCGCCCTTCGGCGCTTTAAGTAACTTTGCAGCAATGACATGCACTCTTTTTTGTCCAGCTTTCTCATACGCTGCCGCGTCACTATCACGAACTATTTTGCCATTTGCAATCACAATCACACGGCTACACACATCGGCAACTTCACTGAGAATATGACTCGACATAAATATAGTCGTGCCTTTTTCACGTTCTTGCCTGATGAGTTGAAGAAATGCTTGCTGCATCAATGGATCGAGACCACTTGTCGGCTCATCGAGGATAACAAGATCCGGATTAGTCACAAATGCGGCGATCAAGGCAATTTTTTGTTTATTACCTCGACTCAGATTACCTATTTTTTTCTCTAGTTGAGGCTGTAGCAGCGAAGACAACTCATCGAGACGTTTGGTCGTGCGAGTCCCATGAGAAGCAAGTATAAATTCAATATACTGTCTGCCTGTTAATCGCTCAAAAAGCTCCATATCCCCGGCCGCATAGCCAACTCTCTTGTGTGAGACGTGCGCTGTAGCAGGTGTAATTTTCTCGCCAAACAATTGAATACTGCCCTCGCTGGGTGAAATAAATCCCAGCATCATAGCAATTGTGGTCGACTTCCCTGCACCATTAACTCCTACAAAACCAACAACCTCACCTTTATCAATCTCAAAACCTAAAGAGTCAACAGCAGTAATAGTACCGAATCGTTTACTTACTGACGTGATCTCAACCATAGATGACATGTCTGCTTACTCCGTTCTTAGTGCTTCGATCGGGTCGAGCTTTGCCGCTTTGCGTGCTGGGAACCAGCCCGCTACCATAGCCAGGATCATAAGTCCGAGGACCAGAGCAACTATTGGCATCAGCTCAAAGACTAAGATTCTGTTTTCACCAATTGTCAGTAATTCAGAAATCCATGGATTTATGGCAGTCCCTATTGCCCACGCTAGCGCAGACCCTAGTACTCCACCAAGCAACCCAATCCACGCGGCCTCGTACTGAAAGAGCCGGCTGACGTGTCGACCGCGCATACCAAGCGCTTTCATGAGCCCAATTTCACGTGTTCGCTCAAGCACCGAGATATATTGTGTGTTGATGATTCCAAACACACTGGCTATAAGTGCCAACACACCAAACACTGTCACGATGCCTTGGATAATATTCACAATTGTGAAGAGCAGATCTTGGAGGTCTTTTGCGGTACGAGCAACCACATCTTTGTCTTCGGCGGCTTGCTTGACACTTTCTGGTGTCGTGTTGTCATTTACGAGTACTGTTGCGGTAATATATTTCTCAAACTGATCGGTACCTTCGGTTATATAGCTAGACAATTCTTTAGCTGCTACATCAGAAATAAACAGCGCTGCGCTTGCTGAAAATGTAGTGCTTGATTTGGCACTGACAGCACGAATAGTAAATGTCTCATCCCGCGCTTCACGCGCTACAAGCTTTTCTACAGCGGCGGCTCCTCCGCTGAAAAACGCGGATTGGATCTCGTCGTCTGTCGGTGGCACGATAGCTTTCTGGACATGAAGTGTAATTGTTTTACCTATCAGATTACCTGGTTTTTTACCTACTGTTTCAGCATAAGACTCAGGAATGATTACATCTCGATCGGACAACTGATCGCCCATCTTTGGCAATGAACCTGCTGCTGTTTCGGCTCGTACGCTTGGATCATATGCGGTGACGTCAGTTGTATATCGTGTATCTGAACCCTCAATAGTGACATATTGCGCGCTTACAAGATATGTTGGAACAACCTTATCGACACCTTTGATCTTTTTGAGATTATCTATGTCTGTTTGATTGAGCGCTTTGAATGTCGCACCACCGTATTGTGTCGCATTTTCACTATATTCTTTGAGACCACCTGCTCCAGGAGCAGAGCCACCGAAAAGTGATTCATCTTTCGCCACAAATACCGACTGAGGATCAACGTTACTGGTTATCAACTTGTCTGCATACTGTCGGGCGCCTGTACCTGCAGCAAGGGCGGCCGTAAGTGTGAATGCACCAACTGCAATAGCTAGACTCGTTAAGATAGTCCGTCCTTTGGCGTTTTGTAGACTGCGTCCGGCACGCCGTGCGCTATCAATAATTCTCATAATTGCTTCCCCTTTGGCTTGGTGACTTTGACGACTTTGCCATCTTTCATTTCTATCTGCATGTCACATTTTGCAGCGAGTTCGGCATCATGCGTGACTATAACCAATGTTGTTTTCATAGTTTTGTTAAATGAAAATAGCAGCGATTCAATTTTCTCACCTGTTGTACTATCGAGGTTACCAGTCGGCTCATCGGCAAAAATAATTTTTGGTTTGTTGACGATTGCGCGTGCAATTGCCAGGCGTTGTTTTTGGCCACCAGACAAATTCCTGGCTTTCTCATGAGTCTTGTCACTTAATTCAACTTGTTCAAGCGCATCATTGATACGCTTTGTTCGTTCTACCCCGCTAACGTTTGTAATCTCAAGTGGCAGACTGACATTGTGATAGCAACTTTCATTTGCTTGGACAAAAAAGGACTGAAATATAAACCCAATCTTTTCTGCTCGGAAATTATCCAGCTGTTTTTGCTTTAATCCTGATATGTCTTCGCCGTCTACGACAACCGCACCAGATGATGGATGGTCTAATCCACTCATGATGTGCATGAGCGTACTCTTACCAGAACCTGATTTTCCAATAATTGCGACACTCGTACCGTCCGGGACCTGAAACGTTACATCGTGAAGCGCGATAAATTCATGGTCCCTTTTACCGTATACTTTCCCTAGAGATGAAACCTCAATCATGTGCTCAGTATAGCGCCTTTTTATCCCTGTTGCATACTCTTGTCATTATATGTAGCACCTGATATAGTTATGCTAACGCTTACAAAAGAGACAAAAATGAATACAAAACACGTATGGCGGCGATCACTTTTAGGCATTATATGCGCATTTTCTGCACTTACATTTAGCGCGTCTCTCGTACAGGCTCAAAATACCACGATCAATGTACAGATTGGACCAGTCGTCCTCGATGTATGTCCAAATATTCTTGGTGTCCAAGCCACGGTACCGTCTGGAATGATTGTTGATGGAAATGGAGACTGTGTCAATCCGCTCCCTCCTGTTGTAGATGTGTGTAATAACATTGCCGGCGATCAAACAACTATCCCTGTCGGGTATTTTCGAGACGTCGACGGTAACTGTTTTATTCAGCCAACTCCTCCAGTTGATGTCTGTCCAAATATTTTTGGGTTACAAGCCACTGTGCCATCAAGCTTGATCGTTGATGAAAATGGCAACTGTATCGCTCCTCCAGTAGACGAGTGTCCGAATATCGGCGGGCCTCAATCAACCATCCCAGATGGCATGGTAAAAGTTGATGGCATCTGCTTTACCCCCACCCCGGACCCTGATGTAACAGTGGATCCCGACGAAGAGCCCACACCAATCGGATCCGTGGGACCTACAACCCCTCGCACAAATCGTCCAACGTATAAAAATGTTCCGACTGTACTTGAGTCAGTTGTTGAACCGTTCGTCAATATCGTACCTGAAGAGCTTAAAGAGTTCGCAAAATCGGTCCCTGCAAATGTTGCACGGACAGTGCCATATTATATATATACGATCTTAGCTATTGCAGCACTCGTCATGATCATCCAGGCACTTCGGGAGCTATTTGCAACCCGTGCGCTGATCATCTTACTCAAACGTGAGAAGAGTATTGCTGAGCAAAAAGACAACTTTATTGCGCTGGCTTCACACTATCTTCGTACACCACTTACACTGATGCGCAATGGTCTGGATACTATCGTTGCTCTCAAAGAACTAAAATCAGATCAAATTACCCCACTTCACAAAGCACTCGAATCGCTCGATACCAATATCAAAGCAATTCTGACAGATATTGATAGCAACGAAGCCCTCAAAGGTATAAATGCACCCCCAGAAGAGCTCGATGAGAAAAAGAGTATACTGAAATCTGCTTTCTTTTGGTTGCCAATTATCGGCAGCTTGCTAATGACCTGGCTTGCCAATTTCTTACTCGGGATTGTAGCCGACGTTGAGCTAGGGACGGCCAACCTGCTCTTTCAGGTCATTGTCATTGTTGCAGTAAGTATGGTCTTTTACACAGCGTTTCGTAACCATCATATTCGGCGTAAGCAGCGCGAGCATCAGCAGCGGCTCATCGAGCATGAGCGTACGATTGATAGTGCGCGTAATTCATTTATCCACCGCTCAACCGATGCACTTCAAACAGGACTTGGTGGCATCTATACGACACGTAACGTAATCGGTAATGCGCCCTCAGCAAAATTCTTTGACGAAGGTTATTTACGATTCAACAACATCTTGGAAAAATTCTTACTTCTTGGTAAGATCGAAGCAAACAGCATTGATGATATCGAAAACGTAAACCTTCGCCAAGTTATCGATAAGGTGCTCTCTGACATGCATGAGAAAATCGATGATAGAAAGCTAACGATCGACAATAAAGTAAATGGTCTAATTTTCGTCAAGCAAAATAAAGATCTTTTCGAATTCGTTCTCCAGTCAGTGATAGACAACGCTATCAAATTTAATGCTACTGGTGGCACAATCACTATTGGAGCAGATAAAGGTACCAAAGAAATGACAATATCTATCAGTGATACTGGCATCGGCATACCAAAGGATAAACTTGCACAGCTTTTCAAACCATTTTCACGCGCTGATTCTGCCTTGCAGTTCAATTACGAAGGACTAGGTTTCAGCTTGTTCCTGGATAAAATTATTACAGACTACATGGGTGGTGATATCATCGCTTCGTCTACGCAGACAAAAGGTACTAATATCACCGTACGTACTGCTCTGAAGCACGCTTAGACTATTGCGTATGGATTCTTGGAGAATTGGTACTTGAGATGCATAACCTGCATGCCAACTCCCGTAAATAGCACGACTATAGCGACAAGGACATTGATAAATGGTATCAGCATCAAAATTGCTACTACGAATGCTCCAACCGTTCCAACTATCAGCGCGTTTGTAGCACGTTTTTGAAGTACGAGTGTTCCTACATAATACGCAGCGAAGACTCCTGCAGTAAGCATCAAAAGCATCCATATAAGTAGGAGAACAAAGCCAACCCAAAGGCCAACAACAGTGACCATGAGTGTTATGGCAACTATCGGTAACAATACTACGGTGGCTAGACCAGCCAGAAAGGCAAATACTATTTCTCGCGGTTCAAGTGATGCTGCCGTGTGAATAAATCGTGGCGCTATGAGTACGGCTAGCACAGTCAGGAGTACTATCCCCAAGATTAGTAGTAGCGCGGATCCTACACCAAAGCCGTCAGAAGAATTGTCTCTGCTTGCCTGCTTAAACGAAGTTTCACCAGCAACGACGCCTGATGGTACCTGTCCTCGATCAGAGGCTTCGTACCATAGACTGCCCGTGATCTTTGCTGTGTCGTCAAAACTAACAGTTTCCGTGTGTATAGATACATCTCGAGCCACTGTAGCGCTTAGCTTCGTGCTGCCAGATCCGACGAGAACATCACGACCAAAGCTACCCCACAACTCCATAGTTTCTGCTCCGGCAGTGAAATCGCCTCCCAGTGTAAAATCGGTTGTTGTACGCACGACAGAGCCCGCAGCCAATGCGCTGCCTTTCGTTGCCCCGCCAAGATTTACTTCAGCACCTGCTACCCTGATATCCCCGAGTACAGCACCTGTAATATTCACATTTGAGCCAGCACAGATGACATCACCTTCTACGACTCCTTTGATAGAAATATTTTCACCAGCACAATACAGATCACCTTTGATCGTTCCCTCTACATTGACTTGGCTGCCTGCCATAAATGCGCTGCCGTCTATGATACGACCGACTGGTACATTTGCATTGCCATTCTCAGAGCCTACGAAAAACCCAGCTGCACCAGCATTAGTGGCGATACCAACGACAATCAACAGTGCGGCGAGAGATGCTAAAACTGTTCTAAAATATTTCATGTTTATGCTCCCTCAGGCCTAACGCCGATATCGGCGATCGTAAAGCCAAAGTTCTCGAGTGTCTCTACGACGAGATTACTATCTCCATTTTTGTATTCATGCGCAAGCGCATCTAAAAACTCACCTTCGGTGTCATACAACACCCCATCAAATTCATATGCTTGACCCATGAGTACCTCCTTGTACTTCCATCATACGACGAAGCTACACGTGATACAAACTGTATTTCGCATATAATTGACTTTTTAATCTGTTTACGTTGTTATATAAAGGATGGGATTCTTATATAGTTCCCGTACCTACGAGCATCGGAGATTAGCATGATAGAATTCCTGGAAGGCATCTTCACTACTATCGGTGAGCTGCGCAATGGAGACTTCCTCGACATCATCATGGCGTACTCACTACTACTCGGTCTGTTGGTAGCAGTGCCGCTACTGGTCACTGTGATCCTCTGGCTAGTACTAGGGCGAGTCAGCGAGGAGATCATGTGGCTGATTGAGCGGAAACGCTGCCGCCACTGTCATGAGTGGACTGCGGAAGTAAGCAAGGGTGACTTCCCCACCGAGTGCAAAGCAGGCGTGCCGTGTTGTGAGAGCTGTGGCTACAAGCACTTCATCAACGACAGCAACAAGCTCGATGTGTGTTGTCCAATGTGCCGTACACGGCTCGAATATGTTGAGGCCTATGGTCTCTCCAATGTCGGCTGCCCGCGAGGACATGGCATGTGGCTAGACCACAGCCAGATGACAATTCTGTCACGTGGCGATAGCTCACTCACTGCAACAACGGCTCATCACCGCTGACTATGTCAGCAAACCCATCCACTTGTCCCCCATGCTCTCAGCTGGGGGACCTTCACTTGCTGATTAATTTTTGATCCGAAATCGCCGCCAGATCAAACCATCGAGCAGCAAATGAGAGAAATAACCTGCTACCGCAGCGCCATAATATATCACACTTATGGCGAGTACTTTGTCATTAGCCAGGTATGGTATCAGCACTATAGGTAGCGGGACGAGGAACATCGCCCACTTACTGTGCGTCCAGCCTCTGTGGTGCGCGATGATAGGTAACATGGCAATCAGTCCAAGATATGCCGCCGCTTGATAATACCCTCCCCACAACAGCAGAACGTTTATAATAAACGCCAGCCAAAAAAATATATCTTGTGCTTTTGAGTTTGTATCGACATCCGGAAACAGTGCAAACAGCATGGCGATCACAAATACAGCCGCCGACGCTTTCCAGTTATCAAGCAACTGTGCATATTCGGCAAAATACTCCACTGGGGCAAAAAGCATTAATCCTGCATAAACTATCGAAACCGCCAACCCACCGACGATATGCCCACGATAATTAGCCATGTGCTATATATCTCGTATTGGGTGCTGGAGCTTAAATTCTTCTGGCAGATACGTCCCATCTGATTCGTAGTCATACTCCACGATATATCGAGCCTGGAAATAATCACCGCTCACGACAGATCGATACATGACGTCAGCATTGGTATATGAGTTGGTATGAAGCGTCTTTCCTCTATACACTCTTACTTTCCGAGAGTTTGCTGGTGATAGTTCAAAATCAAGCTCTGTTGTGATCCCTAGTAGCATAATTTTATCTAAGAATATTGGCGTATCTGACCTATTGTGAAATATGAGCCACACTTCGAGATTATCTCCGCTCAAATTATTATCGGCATGCTCCAAAAAACATTCAGGAATTATTTTTTGGCCATTAGTGCCTACTGGTGTCCGCCCATCCGCTTGAGCATCTTCGGCCATGTGCACCTCATGCTCGGACAGCTCAGCATGCGGATGAGTATCTTCATCATTTTCAAACACAGGTTTGCCTTGTATCATCTTGCTCATACCGCTCCAAAATCCCATGTTCACCTCCTACCATAAGTAGTTTGTTACATATATATTGTAGCATTTAGCATTAAGGTACCCATTAATTGAAGTTGTTATGTTTGCAAAAACAATATTAATATAGTTATATATTCTACATGTCAAAAGAGAATCTTCCACCTACACAACAAAGCCTTAACTTATACACTGAATTATCGTCAAAAGAAAAATCATTAGCTGAATTACTCGGCATTCCCAATAAAGGGTTACTTATTCCCAACTTGACACCTGATTTTACAGCCGCATTATGGATCGGTGAGCCTCACGCGCATAATGAATCAGCTATACTGGCCGTTTCACAAAAAACTTCCACACCTATTACTCGTCAGTCAGGTAATTGGAGTATAGGTATGGAACGCTTAGAGATTGATCAGACACTAGATGCAATTGAGAAAAACCGTGAGCTTGCGAAGGTAGCGTTAGAAGCTGCTAGACACCCCGTCGGAGGACTTCAGAACGCTCTCGCACTACTTCGCCGCTTCGCAAATCTTCCATACTTTGAGTTATAAGCTTACGGACATCTGACTGGGCCAGATCGTTGATTATTGCCGATCAACAAGTACAATATAGATATTATGGAAACACATCGCATCTACACCACCAGCTTTTCTAGCGTATATCCTCTCTACGTGGCTAAAGCTGAGAAAAAAGGCCGTACTAAGGCTGAGGTTGATGAAGTCATCCGATGGTTAACTGGCTACAGCTCGACAGAGCTTACTGAGCAAATCATTAGCCAAACAGATTTTCAATCATTTTTTGCCAATGCGCCAAAGATGAATCCATCCCGCAAGCAGATCACTGGTGTGATTTGTGGCATCCGCGTCGAAGACATTCAAGAGCCACTCATGCAAGAGATCCGCTACCTTGATAAACTGATCGACGAATTAGCACGGGGCAAAGCGATGGAAAAAATATTACGATAAACCACCTTCCATTTGCATTTTTGTGCACAAATATATACACTTGCTTATACAAATTTGAAAATTATGTACAGTATCAATTCCAAGAACTCTCACAAGTAGCCCTCCAGATATGGCTATTTGTGAGAGTTCTCGTTTTCACGAGAACTCCAAAGACTTTAACTTACTGGTTTAGTCTTTTTCTTCAAAATCGTCCCTTTGGGGCGATTTTTGCATTTGCATCCCCAGATGGGAAAAGCTTTTGCGTTTTTCGGATAAATTATTTTACCCTTCTTTTTGATGTACCGTCGAAATGTAATTCCAACGCCACATTCAAGACAAACAGCTGCCATAATGCATGGACCTCCTAATTTTAAATGTGCTCGACACTGCGAACTGCAGCACACCGCATACTTTTGCATGCTTCGGCTATAACAAAAACGAGCTAGATTGCTCGCTTAGATATGATATGCCGAGATTAGACGTTGTGGTGATCACTGCTAAACTCGATTTACCAAAATTCAATATGCAACAACATTGAATCCTCTACCCAGTGGCTTCTCCTAACCTTATGTTAAATCCCCATTTGACACATTCTGTGACCCCTATAGGGAGTCCCATTTATTAGTATACTCTACATGTAGTGCCTAGCAAGTGTAATTTAAGCAACATATAGCGCTTATAGTTTTATGTCTGGGTAAATACCTTTTGTTGTCTCATCAATCTCATGCCTTAGATGTGGGAACGGCACGCCTTCTCGGGCGGTGACGCCTTCGAGGGACCAAAAGATACGCTCACTAAAGCCAAGACCACACGCTGGCGGCATGGCGTATTCGAGCGCTTCGACGTAGTCGATATCAAGCATTTGTGCTTCGTCGTCCCCTGCGTCACGTAAAGCTTGTTGCTCAGAGAATCTAGCTAGCTGATCGATCGGATCATTGAGCTCAGAAAATGCTTTACACATCTCCGACCCACCGAACACTAAATTAAATTGTTCAGTAAGTTTGTCATTGCCTCGCTGGACTTTTGCGAGTGGCTGCATGAAAACTGGTATATCAACTAGGAATGCGGGGCCAGCAAGCGTCTTGCGGTATTTTTTCCAAAGCTTGTCGAGACCACGGATACGGTTATCTTGCTTTTCAACTTCGAATTTGTGCTCACGAAGTTTAGCCTGAATGTCCTCCATAGAAGACTCGAACACATCTATGTCATATTGCTCTTTCAAAATAGCCACAAAGCTAAGCCGCGGGAAGTGTTCACCGTCTTTGCCAAAATCAACTGTTTGACCGTCTGCAAGTGTAAATGCTCGTGTACCCCACGTCTTGTCGGCAATAGTCCGGATCATTCGCTCAGTCAGCTCCATGCCCTTTTCCCAGTCTGCATAGGCCCAATACCATTCCATGGCGTTGTGCTCAGGAAGGTGCTCTTCTGAGTAATTTTCATTACGGAATCGTGCGCCAATATCAAAGACTTTTTCAAAACCAGCAACAAGTAGTCGCTTAAGTGGTAACTCGTGAGAAATCCGCAGATAAAAATCCTGATCAAGTGCGTCCATGTGAGTTACAAACGGATTTGCATCGGCTCCTCCTGCCGTAGACTCGAGGACAGAGTTGTTGATCTCCACAAAGCCTTCGTCCTGGAGGAATTCACGAGTTGCACGCCAAAACGTACTCCGACGCTCAAATCGCTGTCGAACATCGACGTTAACATTCATATCAACATAGCGACGACGGAGACGCTCTTCTTTGTTTGTGAAACCATCTTGCGACGTCGGCATCGGTCGTAACGATTTAGTGAGGATGCGGAGGCTCCGCACATCTACAGAGATCTCACCTGTCTTTGTTTTGATCACCGGACCAGTAGCCTGGATAAAATCACCGGGATCTAGCAGCGTAATCTGCTCCATACCGATCTGAGATGTGGCGGGATCAAGTGGCTCAACAGTATCTGACTTCATAAATAACTGTACTTGCCCACTCATATCCCGGAGTACAATAAATGCTAGCTTGCCGAATTTACGGATACCAACGATGCGACCAACGACCGTCACATCAGTATTTTCGAGCGTTCCAAACTGTACTGCAATATCACCGCACAATGCAGATCGCTTACTATCTGCGGGATAGGCATTAACCCCAAGTGCTTTTAGATCATTGAGTTTACGGACGCGTTCATCGCGCAATTCTTTTAGTGTCGCCATAATTACTATTAGTATACCAGAGAGTAAGCCCTATGACGTCAAGGCGCGTAGACCGAGAAGTCGTGGTCGCTCTAGCCCCACATATGAGGCAACTTCTCCGCTCGCTTTGGCAAGAATCCTGTTGGCAATTCTGCGTTGCCATAGAGAGGAAGTCTTTGATGAATAGCGTTCGGACTGTACCATGAAGGCATAATCAATGGCACCTTCATCTGTAACTACTCGTGCTACCTCATGACGATAAACGTAAGGATCATCAGGATCACCATTGTACCGCCCGAGTTTACGTAATACATCAGCGTCCGTGAGATCATATACCCCAAGTCCGTGAGTGGTATCGGTTACGGTATGGAGCCCTTCGACAGCTGCGCGTGCAGTACGATTAGCTTTCGTTGATCCAAGAATACTTAGTAGTTGTAATTGAGCAAGCGCTTCTTCAGGCGTTGTAGTCCCAATCTCGACTTTGCCGTCTTCTTTAGGAATGAGTGTAGTATTATGCCAGCCATGACGAGCATATGCATCCTGAAGTTCTGGTGCCCTGTTTTTAGTGAGTACACGAAAGGCCGCATTACTCGAACGACCCAACATTGCAATCATAACATCGTTCACGCTTTGTTCTATAGGGTACTGAATAGGTCCTTCACCCGGATTTACATGATCGAACTGCCCAGCTTCATCTAACTTAACATCATTACTAAATATCGTCACATGTTCCTTGTTACCCTTGGGGCGCTCGATGGACACAACAGCCGCGAGTGGTAGTTTGCTCAAGCTTGCGGCAAACATAGGTACATCCTTTTCATGGGCTATATCCCGATCATTTTGGACATCAAAACGGAATCGTGCGCCATGGTTAGTTGCATATTGACTTACTCTATGTAGGCCGTCCTCTAATCTGGCAAACCCGGCAGTACTAAAGGGTTCTTGATTACTCATATATACCATATAATACAATACCCCTGGCATATTGCAAGGGGTAGATATCTGCTAATTACAGCTTACACTTCTTCGACGGTATAGGTTGTTTCGCCTTTAGGCGTCTTGATGGTGACTTTGTCGCCAACTTTTTTGCCCATGAGAGCAGAACCGATTGGTGATTCGTTACTGATCTTGCCTTCGAGAGGATCAGCTTCGACTGGTCCAACGATTCGATAGGTAACTCGTGAGCCGTTTTTGAGAACGACAGTGCTGCCGATTTTGATTGTCGAGCTTTTCGTCGCTTTGATAATTTCAGCATTTTGCAAAATATCTTCGATTTCAGATACGCGGCTCTCTACAAGTCCTTGCTCTTCACGAGCGCTGTCGTATTCAGCATTTTCAGATAAATCACCATAGTCGCGAGCATTGGCAATCTTTTCGGCGATTTGACTGCGACGTCCTTTTAGCTCTAACAGTTCAGCTTCGAGCTCTGCTTTACCTTCATTTGTGATTTGATATGTCTTTTTCATAATTAATTCTCTTTCTTAGCTTAGAAACGGCCCGCCTATAAAGCGTGCCGTAGCAAAAACTGTCTTTATGTCATCCCTCACTCAAACAGTGGCTATAGCTTACCAAATAGCTCTTCCTTGGTCAATACGTTTGTTGCAGATTCTGTACGTTTCTTGTACTCATAGTTTTCACCGAGCTTTTCACTGACAACGATACGGTGTGGTATACCCATGAGATCTGCATCGGCAAATTTAGCACCTGGTCGTTCGTCCCGGTCATCCCAGAGCACTGTAACGCCTCGCTGGGTGAGTTCTTCGTATAATTCGTGGGCTTTATCAGCTGTATCGCCTATGTTGATCAGATACACTCGAAACGGGGCAATGTTTTCTGGCCACACTAAGCCTTTATCGTCTGCAAAATGCTCGGCTAGCAGCCCCATGAGACGGCTTGGACCTATCCCGTAGCTACCCATAAAGGCGTGCTTAGACGTGCCATCTTCGGCAGCGTACTGGAGGTTGAAATCTTCTGAAAATTTTGTATTAAGGGTAAAAATGTTTCCAACTTCGACAGCCTTACACTCCTCGAGTTCATCTTTGCTGACTCCGAGATCTGCCATAACTTCATCGTTGTAAACTTCTTGGTTGATAGCTATTTTTTTATCCTTATGAACATAGATCGTATCTTCACCAACTTCACTGAGCGTCTGATATTCATGACTGTATTTGCTAAAGCTACCACCGCTAGCGAATGTTTTATAAGTAATGTCACCAATCCCGAGACGATCGTACACGCGATCATAGGCTTCAGACATACTTTCGTAAAATGTGTCATGCTCTGCCTGGTCTTTTGAGAAGCTGTAAAGATCTTTCATCCAGAACTCACGACCGCGCATTAACCCGCTTTTACTACGGAGTTCATTACGGAATTTAATCTGGAATTGATATGGATATATCGGGAGATCTTTGTAACTCGAAATATAGCTCTTCATGAGTTTTGTGAGCGGTTCCTCATGCGTCGGCGCGAGACCGAGCTCTGCCCCACTCGCAAGTTTCGTCTTGAACCACACATCAAGCACCTTGTCGTCCCAACGTCCAGACGTTTCCCAAGTTTCCTTTTTCTGCAGTGCTGTCAAACTGATCTCATTGCCACCAACATTGTTCATCTCTTCACGAATAATACCAATAATATTTTCAAGCGTGCGTTTGCCGAGTGGTAAATATGTATAGACCCCTGCCATTTCTTTATACACAAATCCAGAACGGATCAATAATTGAGCATTTTTTGCAACTTCGTCCGACGGCGCGTCACGAAGCGTCTTGGTAAACAACTGAGATACTTTCATATGTCTTACTCTACCCTGTTACGATCCCATAATCAAATTGCTCAGCCATTTTGGAGCAACGAATAAAATATAAAATGCAATCGAGTTTTTGAGAGCATGGACAAACACTCCAGACCAAATACTGCCAGTTTTGTCACGCAGATAGCACAGAACCATGCTGAGCATAAAGGTATCTATACCTACATTAACCTGACCATGCACCACCCCAAATAGCACGCTGGTGATCAGTGATGCAATAATCCAGCGCATATGTGGCTTGAGCGTACCATATAAATACCCTCGAAAGGCTAATTCCTCAATAAACGGTGCAGCGACAACAATTACCAGAAATGCGTAGAAAATATCGAGCGATGATGACAATGACGTAAAGCCGATTTCTTGGTCCTGATCGAGATTGACCCCTGGTATATATTGAGACACGAGCGCCGTGACGGCCACAGTCAGCACCATGTAAGCAGCCCAAGCGACTAAGCCATATCCGACATCTTTTAACACTGGGAAACGAACGAGTCCGACAAGTTCGCATATACGTGCTATTGACATTTGTCTGATAGCATACGGCTCTACAAGGAGTACTATAGAACCAAAGATATACACGCTGGCGCTCAAAACAAGCTGGAATAATGCTGATGATTCATCTATCTCAGCACCCGTCTGAGCAATGCCTCCTGTCACTGCTGCGACTGCGATCAGTGACCCTGCACCAAAAACAGCCCCCAGTGTCCATGCAGGAGCAGCGATGGCCACTGCGAGAGTCCTCCCGATGTTACGAGCCCTGTCTCCACGACTTAGTGGTGCCTGACTAGAAGAGTTTGATGACATCAGCCACGGTGATCACGGCAATAAGTCCGAGGAGGAATAACATGCCGTACCCATTTATTGATTCTTCAATCTCTTTTGTCAGAGGTTTTTTGAGCAGTTTAAATAGCGTCATGAGGTACCAGCGTCCGCCGTCTAACGCCGGGATTGGCAGTACGTTCATAACTGCTAGGGTTACCGACAAGATAGCGGTGATGAGGAGTACTGGTACGATACCAGCGCTAACAGCGCCTGGTAATATCTGTCCGACGATACCCACAGGTCCTGCAACACTGTCCCCAGCTTCGGTGAGTTTTTGCGAGGCAACTTTGTCGCCTGTGACATTACCAGCGATACCAGTCCCGACTTTGCCGACGAGGTCGCCGAGACCTTTGATGATCTCACCACTCAGTTGCGTCGTAACACCAACACCAACGATTGGTGCTGACCATGTCGACTGATAGATAGTAGGAAGCTGCGAGAATTGGACACCAAAGTAACCTTTTTTGTCCGTGGCCTGCTCGGCTGTTCGGAGTGGCACGTTGACGGTCTGCGTCGCTCCATCCCGTTTGTATGTGACTGTTAATTCCTGTCCTGGTCGCTCACGGGAATATTTGATGACGTCATCGACGTATAGCGAGTCGTCCATGCCCTTAATGCTGACGATTTCATCACCCTTTTTGATTCCGGCGTTTGCGGCTGGGAGGTTCTCCGTTACCTCCGCTACTTGTAGCGGCAGATACGTCGTCTTGAGATCACTCGCGACAGTAAACTGGTCAGGCAGTATACGTGGGAGCCCGACGAGCGCTAAGATAGTAAAGATAAATGCTGCTGCGAGCCAGTTGACCGCAACGCCAGCCAGGATAATCTTGGTCTTTTCCCAGTACGTTGCATTGCCGTAATCACCTTTTTTATTAGCCGAATCATACTCACCTTTGAGCTTTACAAAGCCGCCGATTGGGAGCCAGTTGACGCTAAACAGGACGTTTTTACCGAGGATACTCTGCTTGATCTTGCGGCCCCATGCGAGTGGCGGGAAGCCAACGCCGAATTCTTCGACAGTGACGCCATTACGGCGTGCTACGATCCCATGACCGAGCTCATGGATCACCACCAAGAACACCAAAATTAGCAAACCAGCAATGATCGATACTATAAACTGAATAGTTTCCAAGTGTTTTACCCTCCGTGCCGTCTATCACGACGATTATATTCCTCTAGTATAGCAGCTACGTCTTCGGGTCGCATATCAGGCCAATACTTTTCAATAAAGAGGAACTCTGAGTAGGCACTTCGCCACAACATAAAGTTGCTTAGTCGCTGTTCACCACTGGTGCGTACAACGAGATCGACTGGTGGCACATCAGGATGATCAAGATACTGGGCAAAACTTTCGACAGTCAGACTCTCAGGATCTACACCATCGGCAATAGCGCGCTTGGTTGCAGCCACAATTTCTTGCTGCCCACCATAGTTAAAGCACATTGCCAGTGTTGCTTTGGTGCCACCAGCGCTGATCGCCTCAGCTTCTTCCATCATGGTGATAATATCTTCTGGCAAATTTTCTCTGCCACCGAGAACCACGAGTTTATAGCCTTTTTTAGTGAGCTCTTTGATGTCGGTTTTAAACAGCATCCGGATGAGTTTCATGATGCCACGAACTTCGTCTTCGGCACGGTTCCAGTTCTCTGTAGAAAATGTATAAAACGAGATGTACTCTACACCTGCGTCGGCTGTCGCCTCAATGATGTCTTTTAGCGCCGTATAGCCAGCCAAGTGACCTTCATATGTTGGTATACCATGCTGTTTTGCCCAGCGGCGATTGCCGTCGAGAATATAACCAATATGCGCCGGTACTTTTAATTCACTCATAATTTCTCCTCATATGCACTGATTAGCTCCACGTCTTGTTGATCTTTACTACGTGCCTTTCGTTGTTTCCATGCTTTTACATAGGTAAGAGACATGTATCGTATACCATCGATCTCGACCGTGTCAGGGAGAAGATCATGATAGCCTGGCTTATCTTGATCGGGTTCAGTCCATCCTGCCCATGCTTCGCAATCCCCTTTAACGAAATACTTTTCTCCCCAGGAAGCCATCGTTGGTGTCCATCCCATTTCCTCAAGCTTCCTAAACAATTCAGGCTCTACCGCAAGATCAATATCCTGAGCAGCGCGTATGCCGTATGCCTCAAGTACTCCGCTGCCAATCACTATAATTTTATCGAGTGGCAATCCAGCGTTTCGCACACGTTTGGATAGTGAGTCACGACTCATTAGAGCGTCATTATTTCTTTTTCTTTTTCCTTGAAGACGTGGTCAATCTTGCCTTGATACTCTTTCATGTCATCATCAATACCCTATTCGATAGCCTGGACATCATCCTCTGACAACTCTGTGTTGTCTTTCAAGCGTTTGGCATCTTTAAATGCATCCTGACGGATTGTTCGCATCGCGATACGGCAGTCTTCGACTTTGTCACCAAGCATCTTTACCATCTCACGACGGCGATCTTCGGTCAGAGCGGGTATTGGGACGCGAATAATTCGTCCATCATCACTTGGGTTAAACCCGAGGTTGCTTAAGCGAATAGCATCAGAAATAGCTTTGACATTACTTGGGTCAAATGGGCTGATCTGTAAAAGTTGGGCTTCGGGAGTAGTCACGTTAGCGACTTGGTTGAGCGGCATCGGTGCACCGTACGCTTCTACGACAACAGAGCTGAGCATGTCAGGATGCGCACGGCCTGTGCGGACTTTGGTTAATTCTGCTTGGAAGCGATCCAGCGCAGCATTCATTCGATCTTCGTATGGTTTCGTATCAAACATGGTACCTCTTTCTTTCTAGGTACCATTATACAATACAGAGGTTAAACCTATTCTTGATGGGGCAATGATCGTTTATCGATGAGCTCTGTAATAACAAATACTGGGTATGGAAAAGGTTTATCAGCCTTATGTTGTCGGTGCTCGCTACTAGTTAGAGCATCATCTCGCATCTCAACTGTAGTGAATACGCCTTGTTCTGCAAGATCATCTTCCGCAATATTGAGGGCACGTTCTGTTGTCGTGCCTCTACCCCAACGTCCAGTAGCAGGTATTTCTTGACCTACAGAATCAACTTTTCGAAGAACCCGCCGTCCGACCTTATGTGCAATTTGACGATCTTGTCTCAATAATTCTTGTTGTTGTTTAGCCTCACGTCGTGTTGGCTCACTTATTTCGGACATTATAATTTTATTATAGCACAAGTATTATTATAAGTCAATGAGTAACACCCCTTTACACAGGGGTGTTACAGTCATTGGTACTCTAAACTATTCGCTAACGCCGAGTTCAACGCGCTTCATCTGGCGAACAACGATGTTTTCGCCAAGCTTTGAGATATGCTCTTTTATCAGCTCCCCGACAGTAATATCTGGATTCTTAATAAATGGCTGCTCAAGCAACGTCTTTTCTGCAAAATACTTCTTGAGCTGACCTTCAACAATCTTGGCTGCAATATCGGCTGGCTTGCCTTCACTAGCTGCTTTTTCGGTAAATTCTGCTCGCTTTTCGCCTTCTGTTTCAGCTGGAACATCTTCTGTAGAGATGAAGGCTGGAGCAGTTGCAGAGATATGGAGTGCGAGATCATGGACAAGAGTCTTAAACTCATCAGTCTTTGCGACGAAATCTGTTTCACAGTTTACTTCGACAAGTACGCCGATACGGCCAGAGTGGACGTAAGAGTCTACAATGCCTTCACGGGCTTCACGTTCGCCGCGCTTTTCAGCCTTGGTGAGGCCTTTTTTGCGCATCGCGTCGAGAGCTTTGTCAAAATCGCCATCAGTTTCTGTCAGTGCAGCTTTTGCATCAGTCAGTCCAACACCAGTTAGTTCTTTGAGTTTCTTGATGTCATCGACAGTAATCGCCATTAGTTTGTCTCCTTTTTAGCTTGAGTAGCTTTGCCTTCTTCGATAGCTGCAACGACGTAATCGATGATCAGCTGGAGGCCTTTGATCGCGTCATCATTTGCTGGGATCACGAAGTCGATACCGCGTGGATCAGCGTTGGTGTCGACGATTGCCGCAACAGGAATCCCTAGCTTTTGTGCTTCTTTGACGGCATTCGCGTCTTCGATAATGTCAGTGACAAATACGAGGCCTGGCTTGCCATTCATGTTTTTGATCCCTGAATATTTTTTATTCAGTTCCTCGATTTCCTCTTGGAAGCGTTGGACCTCAAGCTTTGCGTAACGGTTAGCCAGCTCACCTGATTCCATCTTTTTCTCAAGATTTTTGAGGTGCTTGAGGCGAGTGTTTACAGTAGCAGTGTTGGTAAGCATACCGCCCATCCAGCGCTCCGTGACGTAAAGCTGACCTGATTTTTCTGCAGCATCTCTTACGAGGTCACGTGCTTGCTTTTTTGTACCGACGAGTAATACTAATTTGCCCTTGCTGACAACATCAGTAATTGCAGGTAATGCAATTTCGAGGCCTTCAACAGTCTTCGTCAGATCGATGATGTGACTGTCCTGTCGCTTTGAGTGAATGTACGGCGCCATCTTTGGGTGCCAACGGCTCGTTTTGTGTCC
>JBDSLH010000030.1:0-7047 GCA_039916485.1 Saccharimonadales bacterium (SeqCode)
CTACCCGAGCTCGATGATTATGCTCCGAGTGGAGATGGACGCAGTGCGCTCGCGAGAGCAACAGAGTGGCTCAAAGTGGGCTGTCCGAACTGTGACGGTGAGGCTGAGCGCGAAACTGATACCCTCGATACATACATTTGTAGTAGTTGGTATGAGCTACGATACTTTGACCCGGCAAATGACGAAAAAGTTTTTGATCCAAGTATTGTCAACAAATGGACACCAATTGATTTTTATAATGGTGGTGACCACGCCACTGCTCATCTGATCTATGTGCGATTTATGGCACGATTTTTCCATACGCTTGGACTCCTTGAGGATCCAGAACCATTCAAGAAATTCTTATTTAATGGCAAAGTCACAGCAAGCGATGGGACAATGTTTAGCAAAAGTAAAGGTAACGGCATTGATCCTCTCGAAATCATCAATCAAGGCTATGGTGCCGATGCGCTGAGAACGTATCTTATGTTTGCAGTACCGCTCGATCAATGGATGCGATGGGATCCACAGGGTGTACCTGCGACACATCGATTTTTGTCGCGTATATGGAATATGGTTCAGGAATATCTTGAAGCGGATGTTACGCATGGTAAAAATGAAGCCGTAGATCGCATTATTCACCCAGTTATTCAGAAAGTTACCTCAGATCTAGAGCAGCAAAAATATAACACTGCGATCGCAGCAATGATGAAATGCGTTAATGACCTATATGTAGAAAAAGCCAAAGGATTTGCTGGCAAAGAGTCATGGCAGTATGCACTCGAATCACTCGTAGCTCTCGTGGGTCCATTTGCACCACATACTGCAGACGAGTTGTGGCAACAGCTTGGTCACGATAGTTCTGTCAGCAAGGATAGCTGGCCGACCTGGGATGATGCATATCTCATATCGGATATGCTGACGCTTGCAGTACAGGTAAACGGTAAATTACGTGCTGAGATCACCGTTAATCGCGATGCGAGCAAAGAAGACATCGAAACTACTGCACTAGAAAATGACAAAATTGTTGAATTTCTCGCAAATAAAAAACCTGCCCGGGTCATATATGTTCCAGGCAGAGTAGTAAATATCGTTATCTAAAATGTAACATTTTGGCTGTCATCGCGTTATATTGGTGTAAGAATCTTACGCATCATTACATAAACTAAAGCTAGAATCAGATTATATGCAACATCAGACCCAGCTTGAGACCACGGTACTGCATGACCTTGTAGAGCGTTCTGGACTCGGTGACACCGAAGCATTCGGGCGTCTCTATGATGCGCTCTATGACAGGCTATACAGTTACGCGTTTAAGCGAACGTTTGACGAGACTGCTTCTCAAGATATCACTGCGAACAGCTTCTATCATATTATGACCCATATCCAGTCGTTTCGATGGCAGGATGAGCCGCGTTTTTACGCTTGGGTGTTTCGGATCACTATGAACGAAATAGCGTCGTATTATCGAAAAGATAAAAAATATGTACTCACAGAAGACTGGCTGGATATTGAAGATGCATCCGACGATGAATCTCAATATGAAAAAGTCATTGAGAATGAACAGAGTCGATTACTTCACGAAGCAGTTGATAGATTGCCAAACAAACTACAACAAGTCGTCGAGCTATACTACTTTGCCGGGCAGTCCCACGCCGATATTGCGCTGACGCTAGGTATCAAAGAAGGTGCGGCCAGGGTCAGGCTACATAGAGCAGTTGAAATGTTGCACACTAATATGCAAGGAGAAGAATATGCGTATCGAGGATGAAATCAGAGATCACCAGATCTCAAGTCCGTCTCGGCACAAAGATGTGCTCCGAGCACGGTTGCTAGCTCATATGGAGGAAACTACTATGAAAAATTCAAAACGATCATTCAAATGGCCACTTATTGCCGTTCCGGTAATGGCGGTGCTACTTCTTGCAGTGCTGAGCGTTTGGCAATTTGCGCCAAACAGTAGTCCTGGTGTCGTACAAAAAACGCTGGAACCACTCACTGCCAAGCAGGTATTTGCAGCGGCGAGGTCCGACAGGAATATCCCAGTACAACTTAAAGCAAATCAAGTTTATCACCAAGAAAGTCTAAGGGTTGTATATATTTATGGTTGTTACCCTACTAAAGAGTACGTGGATACGTATACTAACAAACAGGGAAATTTGGTTCGCACTATCCGAAGCAATGAAGATAAAAAAATAATAGAGGCTGTAAACTTTACTGACGACCAGAAACCAAAAGATGAGCCGTATTTTGACCAGTCTGCTGTGAAAATGCCGCCTTCCCAGGCGGAGCAAGAATGTCCTCCTGCGAAGTATCTATCAGAGGAGGATACTATGAAATATCAGATGCACATTGAAGCGATTGCACGTGCATATGGCTTAGAATCACAAGATGAAAAGCCCCTTATGTATAGCGGTAATACATATATGCAAGATCTGATGTCTGGCAGCATTGTTCGTCAAGCAGAATCTTTCAAAAAGCTTGAAACAATCAATGAGTGGACTGTAAATAGAAATGTAGAACGTCCAGATATGTTTCCAAAACCGGTAATTGAACTCACCTATCAGGTTGGGCACGTTTTTGAGAAGTTATACTTTAGCGAATCAAAGAAGGCATTTATGGGGTATGAAGTGCGAGATCCTGACTCCGTGGCATATCGAAACGAAATAGTACTAGGGCAAGGTGTTGTCAACATCTCCGATATGAGATAAATGAATCATGAAATTAGCCTCAGGATTGATACGTGATCCTGAGGCTAATTAATTTTCCTAGTCTTGATTACTCGTTCTGCACGATATCACAGATACCTACATATGTAGTAAGCACCTCGAGAGGTTGTACACCTGTAGACGATTTATTACTTGCGAATTGTGTCAATTTTACTGCGTCTTCACGCTCGTCGTGATCTAGTTTTCCTTCACACCAGATATCAAGGACCTCACTCATACTGTCAACCGTACCACTCTCAGGAACAGTGATAGTAGTCGTAGGTTGTTTTTCCGGTACCTCAACACCAAGTGAGTCGCTTGAGCAACCAGTTAATGCCGCACCGCTCATAGCGAGTATAGCCGTCATCTTACGGGTCTTATTACAAATCTCGGGAATCACAGATTTATCTATCATAATTTAATCATAACATAAGTATAATTAAATGTCAATAGTCTAGTCATAAGTACCTCTTGAGTAAAGCCTTAGTTTACGATATAATAAACACCAAGTTTTTAACAACCAAAAAAGGAGTAGATTGAATGGGAAAGCCGAAAAAGCAAACTTCCCCACGGAAGACCGGTCTGCGTCGGAGTCACCTCGTGCTGAAACTAGCACGTGCTGTCAACGCGAAGAGCCCGGTCAAAGTTCGCACCACCAAGCGTGAATCTGGGAAAGTAAAATAGTTTTACTCGTAATTTAATATCAAAAGGAACCATCTATGGCATCGAATCGTCACCTCGGACGTATCATCGCTCTCCAGACGCTGTATGAATACGATTTCCGCATAGACTGTGAAGACAGTGAGGTTGACCTCAAAGAGATACTGACACGTAACCTTGTGCGTTACGAGAAGACTCTTGATGATAAGCCATTTGTTGAAGCACTAGTAGACGGAGTCTTGGCTAGCGCATCGAAGCTCGATGCCACTATACAGCCGATAGCTCCCGAGTGGCCGATCGATCAGATCGCGCGCGTTGACCGTACCATCTTGCGTATGGCCGTGTACGAATTGACCGAATCAGCCGATGTACCACCCAAGGTCGTCATCAACGAAGCCGTAGAGCTTGCAAAAGCGTTTGGTTCTGATAATTCATCAAAGTTTGTAAATGGTGTCCTCGGCACCGCATACAGAACTTTGGTTGAGGGCCAGCCTAATGCAGACGCCAAAGTTTGACTCGTTTAACGACAAGTTCAAGAAATATTTTAATCGCAAAAAACCGTCTATCGACGAAGTTGTGCGAGAACCAACAGCTGGCGGGATAGTATTCCGTCGCAACAAAAAGACTAAAGAGATAGAAATCTTGCTTATTCAGGATGCTAAAGATCGATGGACTATACCGAAAGGCCATATAGAAGAGGGCGAAACAGCCCAGGAGACTGCACTACGAGAGATAGCAGAAGAAGCCGGCATCAAAGAAGCAGAAGCTATCTGCTGGCTTGGTAAGATCCATTTTCGATATCGAAGGCTCAATACGCTTGTACTCATGACAACGCAGATCTACCTCGTCAAAGCTCTTGGAAATACCGACAAAATCCAAAAAGAAGAATGGATGAATGGCATCAAATGGTTCACGTTCCACGACGCACTGGAAGCTATTGAGTACGAAGATATTGGCAAGCTGATGCTACTCGCTATGAAAAGGATTCGACATGCAGGGCATTGATAGTACGCCATATCAGGACTTTGCCAAGCAAAAACTCGGTTTTGAGTTCGATAATATTGATATCTTGGTTACGGCATTTACTCATCGTAGCTATATGAACGAGCACAAGAAATCAGCACGAGAACACAACGAGCGACTAGAATTCCTCGGTGATGCTGTACTCGAGCTATCTGTGACGGATTATTTGTACCGAACGTTCCCTGAGCCTGAAGGTATCTTGACAAGCTGGAGAAGCTCTCTGGTGCGTACCGAGAGTATTAGTGAAGCCGGGGCAGCTCTCGAGTATGAGCCATTACTTCGTCTATCACGCGGCGAACGCCGAGGAAGCGATCGCGCACGAGCACAGATACTCGCTAACTGTTTTGAAGCACTTATCGGCGCGATCTATATGGAAAAAGGATATGCTGTCGCAGATACATTTATCCAAAAGACGATCCTCAGTAAGCTCGATGGGATTCTAGCGTCAGGCAGTTGGCGCGATCCAAAATCATATCTGCAAGAAGTATCTCAGAGCATCGATGGCATGACGCCACAGTATCGTGTCATCGAAGAAATCGGTCCAGATCATGAAAAAGAATTTACTCTTGCGGTTTATGTTGGTGACAAGATCATGGGCACCGGCTCAGGTCCTAGTAAGCAGTTTGCACAGCAGCAAGCAGCACGGGCAGCACTGGACGTATACGAAAATCAAACGTCTAAAGAGAGCTGAGCGTTGACTACTAGGGTAAATTCAAGTATAATCAACCGTTGATTGTTATATAAAATTTGAGAGAATAAGGAACTATTTAACACTATGCTCGCAATTCGTTTGCAACGCCTCGGCCGAAAAGGCTACCCTATGTACCGTATCGCGGTTCAAGAATCTCAGCGACACCCATCAAGTGGTCGTGTTGTTGCGTATGTCGGGAGTTACAACCCACACACAAAAGAGACTACTATCAACCTCGAGAAGATATCATTCTATCTTGACCACGGTGCGCAGCCAACCCCACGAGTTGCAAAAATTTTGAATGAGCAAAAAGTGAAATTACCGTCTTGGGTAAAAGGTCATACTGGTAGCAAAGCTGTTTCTATCAAGAATCAGGAAAAGCTTCGTAAAAACCGTCCAGTCGAAGAAGTCGAGGAAGCTGTCGAAGAGCCAGTAACCGAAGACGCTTCAACGGAAGCTGACAAAACCGAATAACAAAAACGCCCTCCGGGGCGTTTTTTAATACGGCTCAGTGCGTTACAATAGAGATATTATCCAGTAGAGACCAAAGGAGATAAGTAATGGCATCATCTATCGATCAACAGTTTGTAGAGTATATTGTGAAATCACTGGTAGGACACCCAGATGATGTTGTCGTCGACCGGATTGTCGACGAAAAGGGCGTGTTACTGACGCTTACAGTACACCCAGAAGATCTCGGCCGTGTTATTGGTAAGCGTGGTGCAACAGCACAGAGCCTACGCTCATTGCTCCGTGCACTTGGTACCAAGAATGACGCGCGGTACAATTTAAAAATTGTTGATGTCGATCGTCCTGAAGGCGAACGGTACGAACCAGCCAGCCCACGCACCGATGAAAAACCAGTAGAAACACCGGTCGAAACAATCGAAACTTCTGCACCTGTGGACAACGTAGCAGATCAACCTGTGGAAAAAGAATCAGACTTGGCTCGAAAGACCCGTGCAGAGCTTGCGGATCTAGATGATCTCGATATATAATCATAAACAAGTTCGAAACTACAACTGAACTGCGAGATAAAAACAAAGCTCTATGCGAGCAGACCAAAACTATATACGGTTTGAGAGCCCTATTTGTGCTAAAAATCCCGGCAACACGCCGGGATTTTTAGTTGGTGAACTATCATTTGTTTGATCGGTAAAAAGAGGGAGCCACCCAACCGGTTCGCACCGGTTGGGTGGCGTTGTCAGAGTTTGACCACGTGGCGGGCACCCTTGATCGTGAGATCAATGATTCCTAGACCGATACCAATGCTGGTAGCAGCTGCCCACGCGGCTGTCTGGACTGTCGAGACAAAAACCTCGGCAGTTAGCCCTCTGTCAACATCCATGTGCTTCTCCGGTTTCCTTGGCGGTACCCTTGATCACACGGGTAACGTATATTATTACATAAAAAATACTATTTGTCATCTGGTTAGATTAATGCGACAATAGAACAGATGAAAAAACTCCAAGCAATCACTCTTTTTCCGGAAATGTTCACTGGTGTGTTCGAAAACTCCATGTTGTGGAAAGCCCAAAAAGACGGTATAGTCGAGCTAAGTACGATCAATCTCCGTGAGTATGGCTTGGGTCCACGACGATCTGTGGATGACGCGCCGTACGGTGGCGGTGACGGAATGTTATTGATGATCGAGCCGCTATGGAATGCTGTGAAGGCTGCAAAAGCCAATGACCCGAGCGCAAAAGTGTTGCTCATGACCCCACGAGGAGACGTGTGGCAGCAGTCGCTTGCTCAGAGCTATAGCGAGACAGAAACTGGCTATATCTTCATCTGTGGCCGCTATGAAGGCTACGATGAACGCATACTAGAGCTTGTCGATGTGTCTATACGAGTCGGGGATTATGTTTTGACAGGTGGAGAACTCCCTGCGATGACAATTATAGACAGTATTGTTCGCCTCATTCCGGGCGTGCTCGGTGGTGAATCGAGTGCCGAGATAGAGTCGTTTAGCGATGGGGAAACGCT
>JBDSLH010000031.1:0-24301 GCA_039916485.1 Saccharimonadales bacterium (SeqCode)
ATGAAGCCCGTCGAGTAGTGAAAGCCGATGTCCCCATTGAAGACCGAGAACCACGGCATCTCCGCTTCGTACAGATTGGAGTAGCCGGCAGCGATCTTGGCCTGAACCCGGAATGCGCCAGTTGGCGTGTTCTTGGAGACCCATTTGCTGATCTTCTTGTCGTAGGCATAGCCCCCGGTCCGCGCCTGGACGGTAGTGATGAGCGTCGCATCCCGGAAGAGGTAGACACGCGCCACATTGCTCACTGCGGGAGAGCCACGCACGCCGATCTTGTCGACGATGGCGATGGTGCCCGACTCAGACCAACGGGGGGTGAGGAGTGCGAGGATCTTGGGGTGTGGCTTCGGGTTCGCTGCCATGGTTGCCCGAGTCTTGGGGCCGGGGACTCCGTCGGCTACGAGGCCGTAGAGAGTCTGGAACTCCTTGACTGCTCTGGTTGTGTCTGCCCCGAAGTGGCCGTCAGATCCGAAACGTCCGCTGGGGATGCCTCGGACAGAAAGCCCGTTCTGGAGTTGTGTGACACAGGTGCCGGTGGCTCCGGGTCGCACCGTTGTGGTGCTGCAAGAGACTGCTGCCTGGGCGCTGGGTGCCACGATGAGTGTTGCGAAGGTCAACGACAGAGCCACAAACAGGGCTCTGATGCGTGAATTCTTATAACTGTTGGTGAGGTGCGTCACTGCTGGTCCTTCCATAGGTGTTAGGGATAAAGCAATGGCATATATAATTATACCATTAAAACATACAAAAGCAATGTTAACTGAGTAAATATAAAGTTTATGGTTTATCTGTAACAGTCAGAGGCAACTGTTGTATAATAGATACAGTAATGATTCTACTGGACCGAGTAACAAAGACGTATGGGAAAGAGGGTACGCCTGCACTAAGTCGTATTTCTCTTCATATCGAACCAAAAGAGTTCGTCATCTTAGTTGGTACCAGTGGTGCAGGTAAATCAACGCTCCTAAAGCTTCTTACCCGAGAAGAAAAACCGACCAGTGGCAAAATTGTTGTCGGTGGTATCGATTACGACACCCTCAAAGACCGTCATGTACCACTCCTTAGGCGCAAGATTGGTGTCGTGTTCCAGGACTTTAAACTCCTCCCACAGCGAACTGTGTTTGAAAACGTTGCGTTTGCACTCGAAATTGCCGGTATGACGAGTCGCGAGATTAAGAGCACGGTGCCTAAAGTCATCGAGCTCGTTGGCCTCAAAGGCAAAGAGAACAGCTATCCACGAGAACTATCAGGTGGAGAGCGACAGCGAGTTGCTATCGCACGTGCTGTAGTGCGTCAGCCAAAGATTTTGATTGCCGATGAGCCAACAGGTAACCTCGATCCAAAACACAGCTGGGACATTGTCCGATTGCTCGAGAAGATTAACAGGTATGGCACAACAGTACTCCTGACTACTCACAATGTCGATATTGTAAATAAACTCAAACGACGTGTCATCACACTCGATCACGGCAAGATTTCATCTGACGTAGCATCAGGAGGATATAAACAATAATGGCCGAACAACAAAAGGCAGCTCGGACAAAACTACGGGACAACAAAAAGTTCCGTCGTCAGTACCTGACGTGGCTCAGGATGATGCGCTATGGTGCCAATAATTTCACGCGTAATGCCTGGCTGACAACAGCTGCGACAGCGGTCATGACCATCACGCTACTTATCGTGTTTACGACTATTGTGGCTCGCACGATGCTCAACGACACTGTTAAACAACTCCGTGAGAACATTAACCTGTCGATATTTCTTGAGAGTGATGTACAAGATAAAGATGTTTCGGCGCTCCAGAAAAAGTTGCAGGCCGATAGCAACGTCAAACGCGTAACGTTTGTCACCAGTGAGAAGGGTAGAGAGACATATATTCAGCAAAACATCGATCCAGGTGATGTCGAAGGTCTCAAGACACTTGCAGAATCGGAAGTAACATTTCCGGCTAAGTTTGATATAAACGTCGAAGATCCTGACAAACTTGGCACGATCGAAAAGCTGATTAATGAGGATAAACTGTTTAAAGATAACTTATTTGATGGTGCACGCCAGCTCGATGGTGATCGCCGCTCAGCGATCAAAACAATCAGTAGCTGGGCAGCCACTGCAGAACGCGCGGGACTCATTGGAACGATTATATTTGTTGCTATCTCTATGTTGATCGTGTTTAACACCATACGTATGGCTATCTTTAATCGTCGTGACGAAATAGATATGATGAAACTAATTGGAGCAGATAAAGGCTTTATCCGCGGTCCGTTTGTTGTCGAGGCTGTAATGTATGGATTTTTTGCTGCTCTCATTGCAACAGGGTTGGGGTATTTCGGACTGATAACATTTAAAGATCAAGTTGCCAGTTATGGTATCGCCGTAGATAGTTTAATGGACACAATGCTGGTATATTCGCCACTTGTACTACTAGGGATGATTGTGCTCGGTGCACTTATTGGGAACATTTCATCGCGACTCGCCGTTCAACGGTATCTAAAAGTATAATAAGAAGGAGATAAATGAATAAGCTGAAGGAAGCTATCATACACAACACGAGTAAAATTATTGACAAAAGTGGTCATGGTTTGCTAGAATATAGAAAAGTCATGAAACAAAAATCCACCAATAAAAATTTTTCGAACTTTTTACGGCACAAAATATTGCTCGGTGTACTCCTAATTGCCGCAGTTATGGTAGCGCCACAGGTATTTGCACAAAGCTTTCAGGACCAAATAAGCACGCTCGATGCTCAGATCAAACAGTATGAGTCTGAAGTATCACGTCTTCAAGCTGAAGGTGACACACTCCAGAATAAATTATCTATAATTACTGCTGAAAAAAATGCATTGCAGGCTGAGATCGACAAGAACGAACAGCAAAAAGTTCAACTGCAAGCTGATATTGTAGCCAACGAAGAAAAGCTTGAACGCCAGAAACGAACCCTCAACAAAACCGTAGCTCAGATCTATGCTAACGGGGACACTACACCAATTGTCATGCTCGCAAGTAGCAAAAATGTTGGTGAATACGTAACGGCACAAGAAGTACGCGGCTCAGTACGAGATCAAATGAAAACAGCTATGGATGCAGTTAAAACACTTAAGGCCGAGCTTGCAAAACAAAAGACAGATGTTGAGAATTTAATTGCACAGCAAGTTGCTCAGCGTGAACAAATAGCCGCGAAAGAAAATGAGCAAGCTCAGATCCTTGCTCAAACACGTGGTGAAGAAGCTGCCTATGGCAACATGGTTGGCTCACTCAAAGAGCAGCGAGCTACTGCTGAAGCAGCATTGGCCGCATCATTGTCTCGAGGCTCGTATCGATCAGCTGCTCCCGCGGGCTACGTTAGTGCAGGTACTGTGATTGGACACGTTGGAAGCACTGGCATGTCAACTGGCCCACATTTACATCTTGAAGCTCGTCGTAATGGTTTGCAAAATCCAATGTCATACATCCAGGTTCAGCCTGTTGATACCCCTCCAGGCTGGGTTAGCCAAGGATATGGCAATGCAGACCCGATGTATACAAGTGGCCACCATCCCGGCGTTGACTTCGCTGCATCGTATGGCTCTAACATCTATGCTGTCGCTCCAGGTCTTATGTACCGTGGTAGCTCAGAAGCTCTACTCGGTACATGGGCATATGGTAACGTTGCTATCGTTGAGCTTAGCGATGGTACAGCATTGATCTACGCCCACATGAGTGACTAAGCTCTTGACTCTGTTATAATTTAGACATAATAAGTATAGAGGGGAACTGTGGAACCAACTCCAGATAATCATGGCAAAAAATCTGCCATATCAATGACGCATATTGCTATATTTGTGATCGCTATTATTGTGGCCTTTGTGGCCGGGACTCGTTCTGACTACGTAGTAGCGACATTACTTGGTCAAAAGACCACTTCATCATCACTTGATTTTTCATCTGTCCAATCGCTTTATCGAGAACTTGCGAGCAGCTACGATGGAAAACTAGATACAGCTAAACTAATCGACGGTGCAAAAAAGGGCATGGTTGATGCTGTTGGCGATCCGTATACGGTCTATTTCACCGCTGCTGAAGCAAAAGAATTTCTCGGGGAACTGGAAGGCACATTTGAGGGAATTGGTGCAGAGCTTGGTAAAAAAGAAGGTATGTTAACGATTATCAACACAATCGATGGCAGTCCAGCCAAAAAAGCCGGCCTCCAGGCAAATGACAAGATTGTGATGGTAAATGATGCGGTTACATCGGGCTGGTCAGTAGAAGAAGCAGTCAAAAATATTCGGGGTGAAAAGGGAACGACAGTCAAGCTGACGATTTCGCGAACTGGACAGGATAAACCCCTTGAGATTGCAGTTGTTCGCGACCAGATCACCGATCCAAGTGTCAAAACCGAGATTACAGCAGACAATATCGGTATCCTGCGCATCACTCGATTTGGTCAGAGTGATACCGTACAGCTCGCACGACAGGCTGCACGGGAGTTTAAGGACAAAGGTGTTAAAGGAGTGATTGTTGATCTCCGAGGCAACGGTGGCGGCTACCTAGAGTCTTCACAAGATATTGCGAGTCTCTGGCTCAATAACAAAGTCATCGTGACCGAGCGTACTGGCGGTACCGTAGTAGATACTCTATATTCACGCGGCGAATCAATTCTCCAGGGTGTTCCTACAGTTCTGCTTGTCAATGAAGGCAGCGCAAGTGCGAGTGAGATCCTCGCTGGGGCACTTCGCGACAATGGCGCCGCAACCATCGTCGGTCAAAAGACATACGGTAAAGGCGTCGTACAGGACGTGCGATCACTCCGCGATGGCGGCAGTCTCAAAGTCACCATAGCTAGCTGGTACACGCCGAAAGGTAAAAATATTTCCAAAGAAGGAATTACACCGGATACAGTTATCGGCTTGACCGAAGAAGACCTAGCAGCTAGTCGCGATCCACAGAAGGATAAAGCGCTCGAGCTATTGAAATAAGCAGAGCGCTGTTGGTATAGTAAAGGATATGCAGAAAAAAATTCTCCTCGTCGAAGATGACGGAACACTCGCTAGCGTCTACCAATCTCGCCTCGAGCTCGAAGGCTTTACCGTAGAGCATGTCGCTAATGGTGAACTAGCACTCTCAAAAGCAGTCGAATTCAGGCCAGACCTCATCGTCCTCGATGCTATGATGCCAAAGATTAATGGATTTGATGTCCTCGATATCCTCCGTAATACACCAGAGACTATGAATGTCCGGGTTATCATGTTGACCGCATTATCACAGCCAAAAGACAAGCAGCGTGCTGAATCACTCGGGGCAGACGACTATCTCGTCAAATCACAAGTTGTTATCAGTGACGTTGTCGACCGTATCAAACACCATCTCGACATGTAGTACTTAAAGCATAAGGGTATTGACAAATAAGCAAATATTTGCTATGATGTTTGTATACCTAAAAAACAAATATGAATCAAAAATTAGATAAACAACCAATGCTACAAGAAGACGAGATACTCGCAATACGGACTTTCGACGGTATTAAAGTAATTAATTATCGTCAATCTTCGCCTGAAGCCCAAACTGTTATCGGCGGCGAACCGTGGAAGATCGTAGGTACGGGTGAGAGCTCTGATGGTCAGCCTCTTGCTATAGTGGAACATCCGGTAACAAAAGACTTAACACCAGTTCGATTAGATCATCTTAATGCACCTGAATACATTCAGCATACCAAAGGATCACAAGATCTGGGCGAGCTAGCGGTAGATCAAGTTGTTTCTACCGGAGACGTTGCGAGTGTTTCCCATACACCTACAAAAATAAGAATCATTAATAACGCACAATAAGTGAGTTGCATAAACAAGATGCAATAAGAAAATACCTCCACATGTGGAGGTATTTTCTATGATGTTGGACTAATTATTCAACAACGACTTTGGTACGGCGTTCGGTTTTGCCAGTAAAGCGGCGAGTTTTGACTTTGTTGAAGCCAACGATACCTTCGATAGCGGCATGAATCGTAAAGTTACGGCTCATGTATGTGCCAGGGCCTGCAACTTTTGTTGAGCCTACTTGGCGAATCAGGACTTCACCTGCAGATACTTTTTGGCCACCATAGCGTTTAACACCGAGGCGTGGACCAGCGTTGTTGTGGACGTTTTTACTAGTTCCACCGGCTTTGACGTGTGACATAGAGTAGTACCTCTTAATTTATATTTGAAACTCGAAATATTGTATCAAAAAAATGTACTTTGATCAAGTTATATTAGAGTGAAATATACTGGAGCGCACGGCGCGAGCTTTAGGGGGAGGGGCTGAAGCGGTGAATTTACTTCACTGCAAGGCGGAGGGGTTTACCCCTCCTACGATTTTTCAATCGCTAATAAGTGACGATGTGTTGTCTGATCATCACGGCTATACATGAGCCGAGTACCGTCAACATGGGTAAATGGCGTCCAGTGGTAGCCGAGTGTTTCGATCTCGCTGGCGAGATCAAGCTCATGTAATTTTCCAGCAACGTGCCAAGCAGGTATGGCCACACACAGGCGAGTGCCTGATACGAGCTGAGGTGCGATGTTTTTAAGAAAGCCGCGCATTACAACTTGTGAATCATGCATGATTTGTTTTAATTTTTCTGGACTGGGGACTTGGCCGCCGAGGGGTTGACCTAAATAGCCTTCGCCTGCGACAGCATCGATCGGTTGGCGCCAAGTGTGGCTGATTGCATCAGCAATTTCAAACTGTCTCTCGACCGATATTTTGAATTTTTCTGTCGCCCAATTGAAATTATCGCGAGTAAAATGAACCATCTTTTCGCTAACATCAGTACCGTAAACGCTATAGCCCATGAGAGCGGCTTCTTGGAGGATAACCCCCGTGCCGCAAAAAGGGTCTAAGACGACCTGGCTTTTCGAACTCATCTTTTCAACATCAGAGTCCTCGCTCGCAACGCTCGCTGCGGATGATGTTTCAATAGATGAGTTCGAGCGCTTCACAGGTCCACTCGCTATGTTAATCATCGTCTGCGCAAGTTTCGGTGGCAACATGCCGACAAATGCATCACGTTTCGGCCTGTTGCGGTCGCGGATGGTATAGCTATCGATGTCTTGGACATGAGTGACGCGGCCGATGTATGTCTTGCCATCGTGGGCTATGCAGGCGAGCTCGATACCGACGTCAGATGTTAAGGCATTGTGATACGTCTGTGCACTACTGAGTGCCGGGTCGGTATTCGGGACGGCACGCACAGAGCGACCGGTTTGTTTGATGACTTTTTTGAGGCTCAGAACGTTGGCATTAAGTCGCTGTACGGGCATGGTCAGGCCATATAAACTGACGCCAAGTTTAATCTTACCTTCGGGAACTTGCTCTAGGTAATCA
Organism: Saccharimonadales bacterium (SeqCode); assembly: GCA_039916485.1. GTDB lineage: Bacteria > Patescibacteriota > Saccharimonadia > Saccharimonadales > Saccharimonadaceae > JAPUDQ01. Next base: position 7,333 of record JBDSLH010000031.1, read on the forward strand.
GGAATTGCTTTGCGACAAAAATCAAAGACTTTTTGCGCATTTGTTGAATCAACAGTCGCGATATATTCGGCACTTTTGATACTACCGCCAAGGCGAGCAAAGTCTACGTCACTGTCTACGAGTGCATGATCACCGAGTCGGGTGATAGACGAGCCGCCGTATAAAGATTCTAACTCTGCAATGCTTAGGTCAGGTATGCGACCAGTTATTAGGAGTGTACTCATCCCATCAGTATACCAAGGCTGGGGTATAATAGGGATATATGGCAAAGGTTCCTCTCAAAACATGGATCAGCGTGCTGACCTTCCTACTCGTCGCCGTGATCGTATACGCATCTCGCCACGAACTCTTGCGTGCTTGGGATCTCCTGGGACAAGTCAACCTCTGGATACTGTTGTTGTTACTTCCAGCGCAAGCGATTAGCTACTATGCGGCTGGGGCAATGGTGTTTTCATATCTCAAAGAAAAGTTTGATTTGACCGTCCCGCGTGCCGAATCTGCGCGTATCGCACTTGAGCTCAATTTTGTAAATCACATCTTGCCAAGTGCTGGTGTATCAGGAGCATCGTACATGACGTGGCGGCTGGGGGAGCTCGGTATATCTCCGGCACGGGCGACGCTCGCGCAAGTCGTACGGTTTGCGGCGACGTTCGGGGCATATCTTGTGCTCATGCTGATCGCTGTCGTGGCGATCACGCTAGATGTTGGACTTGAGCGAATACCGATACTGGTATCCAGTGGTCTTGCGTCGGCGATTATTTTTGGCTCACTCCTGACGGTTTACATCATCCAGAGCCCGCCGCGGCTGCACAAAGCTGCCGTATTTATCACAAAGCACGTCAATCGTTTTTGGCGAGGAGTATTACGACGGACTAAGCCACTGCTATATATTGACGATGTTAATAAATATTTTGAAGATCTCCACGATGATTATTCCCAGATCGTTAAAGCACCACGTATTCTGAGAAAGCCATTTCTATGGGGACTGGTATTTGTAATAAGTGAGATTGCACTCTTTTGGATCACATTTTGGGCACTCGGCACTATCATTAACCCGGCACCACTCCTGATCGCATATGGACTAGCAGGATTTGCGAGCGCATTTTTCTTTACACCGGGCGGAGTCGGTGGCTACGAAGCACTTATGGTCGGATTTTTGGCCACAACTGGTATAGACAAGGGCGCAGTGATTGCTGCAGTGCTGCTGGCACGAGTCATACTCATTATCATAACGATAGTAACTGGATATTATTTCTATCAGAGGGCAATCAATCGCTATGGAAACAACCCCACTTAAAGTCTCTGACGCAATCGCGCTGATCAATCAGACGCTTGATTATTCATATCCAACACTTGTCGTTGAGGGCGAAGTATCGTCGTTCAAAGTCAACCAAGGACGCTATGTATTCTTTGATCTCAAAGATGCGTCTGGCACATTGTCGTGCTTTATGATGCTGGCACAACTTCGAATCGCTATCGAGGATGGCATGACGATCCAAGTTGTTGCACAACCAAAATTGACGCAGTGGGGTAAATTTAGCCTGACCGTTCGTGATATCAAACCCGTAGGCGAGGGTAGTCTCAAGCGAGCATTTGAGTTACTCCTGAAGCGACTGCATGCGGAGGGGTTATTTGACGAAGGCCGTAAGCGCCGTCTACCTGAGCTCCCATCACGCATTGGTGTTATTGGCAGTACACAGTCTGCAGGATATGCTGATTTTATCAAGATTCTTAATGAACGGTGGGGTGGTGTCGATGTAATTGTCGCCCATACAGCTGTCCAGGGCGTCGAGGCGCCACGACAGATTGTCAGAGCTATCGAGCACATGAACCAATTACCGGAGCTGCCTGACGTGCTTGTGATCATCCGCGGGGGAGGAAGTCTCGATGATCTCAGCGCATTCAATGACGAGCCGCTAGTCCGCGCAATTGCTAGTAGCCGGGTGCCGGTCGTGACTGGGATAGGCCATGAAGTTGACACCAGCCTCGCCGACCTGGCTGCTGATGTCCGTGCCGCCACACCATCAAATGCTGCAACGATGATAGTCCCGGATAGGCAGGAAATTATCCGGCAGACTACTGACACCGTGCGACACATCATTCGATCGATGCAGCAGCGTGCCGTGGAACTCGGCGACAAAATTCGTGACCAGCGCTGTACACAGCTGCGGATCATTGAGCAGACAGTGGCCGATATGAGACAGCGGGTTATGATGCAATCAGCACTTATCAAGCAGCTGGATCCAAAGCAAGCACTACATCGTGGTTATAGTCTATTGTATGACGAGAAGGGTACAGTAATAACAGATGCCAGTGTAGGCGAAATAGTAACAATTGAGACGAAAATAAGTACGATAACAGCAGGAGTAACACATGTCAGCAAAAAATGAACCAAGTCTATCGGAACAAATCAAACAGCTCGATGAGCTTGCTATGTGGTTTGAGCAGGATGATTTTGATATAGAAGAAGCCATCACAAAATTTGAAGAAGCTTCAAAAGTAGCAGATGCAGTACAAGTAAAGTTATCTGATCTCGAAAATAAGATAACCGTGCTCAAAGAACGGTTTGACGTCGCAGCATGAGCATACTACCAGCAATCGTATTTGCTGTACCGTTTGTAGTCGTTGCTAGTTTTTTGTTGGTTGTGGTGCGGGGCGCACCGTATATCCCATCGCATAAAAAACAAGTTCGTCGTGCATTTAGTGAATTGTATAACCTCAAAGACTCGGATCGCGTGCTTGATCTCGGCTCTGGCACTGGCACCGTACTACAGGTTGCGCGCGAATATGGCGCTCTCGCTCTCGGATATGAATTAAACCCCGTGCTATGGGCAGGGAGTAAAGCTGCGCTACAAAACGACACCAGGATTGTTATCGAGCTCAAGGATTACAACCGAGTAGCAAAATTGCCAAAGGACATCACGATCGTGTATGCATTTACAACCAGTCGGAGTATAAACACCATCGGCAAAAAACTAGAGCAGTGGAGTACGCACCAGGATCTGTATTTTATTAGTTATGGATTTACTATAGATGGTCGTGAAGCAGACAAAACTGTTGGTCCGATGCATCTATACCATTTTCCCAAGAAAGCGTAAGCTTTACACCCGAGCTATGCCCGATTATACTGAGCATATATGAAAACATCACGTGAATCTGGCGCGGTGAATCCGCTGCTTATATCCAATGTGCTAACTGGGTTAATGGTGCTCGTACTGACTGGCGCTACGATCTGGTTATTTATGGGATACACCGACTACAAAAGTAATTCTGATCAAAAAGTAGCTACGGCTGTTGCTTCTGCCAAAAAAGATCAACAAGAACTCGATGAAAAGTCATTTTTTGAAAAAGAAAAATTACCGACACGTATCTACACCGGTCCGGCTGACCTAGGATCAATTTCATTTCAGTATCCTCGAACCTGGAGTGTCTATGTCGGCAAACAAGTTGCTGGACTCGAAGTTTATCTCCACCCTGATGTTGTGCCGCCAGTTTCCAACACTCAGCCATTTGCCACTCGTATAGTCGTCGAAGATAAAGCCTATGATGCAGTGCTCAAGGCCTATGATTCACTTGTCAAGAAAGGTGACCTCCGCAGCAACCCAGTCACAATCGAAGGATTTAGCGGTATTCGTCTTGATGGTAAATTTACCAAAGAGCGCGAGGGCTCGGTTGTCGTGTTCAAAGTTCGTGACAAAACCCTCACTGTAGCAACTGACGCATCGGCGTATCGAGGTGATTACGACAATACAATTCTAAAATCTCTCAAATTCAACCCATAGATACTTGTGTAGGTTTGCTACACTAGATGTATGGGGAGTACACAGTCAACGGGTGGGACTGAAACAAGCATCTGGCAGGATGTTCCGTCAATCTTGGCTGCTGCTCACGAACTAAAATCGCCGCTAGTTCTGATACGACAATTAACATTTCAGCTAGGCGAAGACGATGAAACAGTGCGTCGCATCCGACTGACTGCAGAGCGAAGTCTCCAGCTTGTGGAGAGCCTGACGAAAGTTTCGCGACTCGAGGATGCGTTGTTTGAGTCGGAACCGATTTACATACCGGCGCTCTATGATGAAATTGCGCACGAGTTAACACCGCTAGTACGAGCGCTTGATCAGAAACTTGAAATACATGTACCTCGTACACCGATAACAGTTGTAGGTAATAGAGGATTATTACGGTCTGTTATCGTCGGGCTCTGTGACAACGCATTAACGCACAATGACATATCAATGCCGATTGAGCTTCGTGCCACCAGGATAGGTGACCGGGTACTGGCAGGCGTCAGAGATTATGGTCCACACACAGGTCATCTCAAATCAATGAAACAATCTCTCGGCAAAACGCCATCGCCAGTATCATCACGACCAAGAAGTAGTGGGCTCGGGCTTATGATCGCTGAACAATTCGCACGTCACATGGATGCTGAGTTACACATGCGCCGCCATCAAACCCGGGGTATCACGCTGTCTCTGTCGCTGCCAGCTTCGCAACAACTATCGCTACTCAGCGTATGATAAAAATTTTACTCATCGAAGATGATAGGTGGCTTGCAGATAGCTATATGCATATACTTGAACAGTATGAAATGGATTCGGCTATCGACGGATATGAAGCGATGGATCTCATCGATATTAATGAGTATGAGCTGATTATTGCCGATGTCCTGCTGGAGCGTGGGATGGTGTTTGATCTACTGCACGAACTACAGTCATACACTGACACGGCGTCGATCCCGATCATCCTATGTACCAACCTTGCACAACGGATTAAACTCGAGGACGTTAAAAAATATGGTGTCATCGGTGTACTCGATAAATCAACCCTGACGCCAAAAATACTCCAAGAAACCGTGGAGCAAGCAGTTGAGTAGCATCACCACCAAGGCCATAGTACTCAGTCGAGTAAATTATGGTGAGGCCGATCGTATCATGCAGCTAATCACACCAGAAAATGGTAAGGTCAGTGTCATAGCAAAAGGCGTCCGTCGTGAGCGAAGTAAACTAGCGGGTGGTATAGAGCTACTGGCTATATGCGATGTGACAATACACCAGGGTAAAGGTGAGCTCGGTATAGTGACCTCAGCTCGGCTTGACACATTTTTTTCACACATTTTGCAGGATTATGACCGGTTACAGTTTGCATACTATGTACTCAAAGATATTTCAAAAGCATCTGAATTATTGAGTGAAACAGAATTTTTTGATCTTGCTCAAGAAACGCTTTCTAGCCTCAATACTGCGACCATTCCACTGGAAATTATCGATACGTGGTATCGACTCCAAATGGCTATACTACTTGGTGTAGGTATCAATCTATCGACTGACGGTAATGGCATGAAGCTTGTAGAAGATGCACGATATCGATTTGACGTTGATGATATGGCATTTGTCTACGATGAGCGAGGGAATTATACAAGTGAACATATAAAACTACTCCGTGTAATGAGTGCTCAAAATCCACGGGTGATTGCACAGATTACGTCGGCCAGTGAGTTACTAGAAACAGGTTATTTGATAGGTAGAATAGCACACGAATAATATGTGTTCACGATACATGTTGTGAGCTATCAAATGATTCTGCAATGTCTAAGTCGTCCATTGCATGAGTTTTATTGCCTACAAGCACAAATGCAGCAGCTGCCAGCGTGAAAGCTATCTCTATCTCAGGATCTGTTTTAGCCAAACCTCCAGCTCGTTCAAAAGCTCGTGCTGCAGCGCCATATTCTCCAGCAATAACATGAGAGGATGCTTTAGCTACCAGAACTTCGTAAGCACTAAGGTGAGTAGGGGTGTCCTGAAATATGTCAGGCTTATTCATCATTTTATATTATCATAAATATGTATAAATGTCAACTAATAACAGATGTGGTACAATAATTCTAATTATGACTGATGTAAAACTAGACGATATTGTTAGTCTCGCAAAGCGACGCGGGTTTATTTATCCTGGATCGGATGTCTATGGCGGGCTGAGTGGTACGTGGGACTACGGTCCTCTGGGTGTTCAGCTGAAGAGAAACATTATGAATCTTTGGTGGACAATGTTTGTCGATGAACGTGATGATATGTACGGTGTCGATGCGGCGATACTCATGAACCAAAAAGTCTGGCAAGCTAGTGGTCATGTTGATACATTTACCGACCCACTTGTCGAATGTAGTAACTGTAAGGGTCGTTTCCGAGCAGACAAAATTGACACTAGTAAATGTCCAACATGTGGCAAGACTGGAACCATAGGTGAGGCTAAGCAGTTTAATATGATGTTTCAGACAAATGTTGGACCAGTAGCAGATGAAAAATCGGTATCTTATTTACGACCAGAAACAGCCCAAGGCATCTTCACAAATTACAAAAACGTTGTCGATAGTTTTTATCCTGACCTACCATTCGGTATCGCACAGCAGGGTAAGGCATTTCGTAATGAGATCAGCCCGCGTGACTTTATATTCCGTTCGCGCGAATTTGAGCAAATGGAGATCGAATATTTCGTGCACCCTGAGAAATGGGAAGAAGCATTTGAACACTGGGTAGGGCAGTGCAAAGAATGGTTTACAGTACTTGGCCTGCCTGAAGACATGGTTCATGAACTTGAAGTCCCAGCAAGTGATCGTGCCCACTATAGCAAGCGAACAATTGATTTTGAATTTGATTATCCAATCGGGCGTGAAGAATTGATGGGACTGGCTTATCGAACAGACTTCGATCTCAAGAATATTCATGATAACAGCGGTAAAAGTATGGAATACACGATCAAGGGGACAAATGATAAGTTTATCCCACATGTTATCGAGCCAAGTTTTGGTGTCGAGCGAGCACTCATGGCCGTGCTTGTCAGTGCATACACCGAGGATGAACAAAACGGCGAAAAACGAATCTATCTCAAATTGCCTGAACACTTAGCACCCGTCAAATTTTGCGTATCACCACTCCTGAAAAACAAACCAGAACTTGTCGAAAAAGCCCGTGAAGTTTATAAAGCAATGAAAGCAAAACACGGCAATGTTATGTGGGATGACAATGGTAATATCGGGAAGCGTTACCGTCGACAAGACGAAATAGGTACGCCAAAATGTATTGTGATTGATTTTCAGACACTCGAGGATGATACGGTTACTGTACGAGATCGAGATACTACAGAACAAACACGTGTTACTAGTGCTGAAATTGTCTAGTCTCATGTCATCACAATCTGTTAGCTTCACCACATAATTAGCAAGCAGCTCAATGTATACTAATAGAATATAAAAAGGAGAAATAATGAACAAAAATAAGATGCCTATGATTGCTGTACTCCTAGTAGTAGGATTATTGCTTTTAGGCGGAATTGCATACGCGCTCATGAATAAGAGCCAGCCTGCGTCGCAACAGTCCTACCAAGATGCAACTAAAAACTCAACTCAAGCTCAACCTAGTGAACCGGTCAGAGTATCCTCAATCGGTAATTTTTATACAGATGGTAGTACACGCAAATGCGCATATACGGTTGATGCCAATAACTTCACCTTTGAAAACACTTACTATTTTGATAACAATCGCGCTTTTACAACTATTAAATCCACAGAAAATGGTAAATCATCCAACTTCAACCAACTATACGTAGACGGTGTTAGCTATTCATGGGAGCAGGGCAGCACAAATGGCACAAAAGTTGTACAGACAGTCGAAGAGCTGAAAAAACTTGCCGATGATTCGATGGCTAATGCAGATGAATCCGTCCAAGCTGAAAACCAAAAGAAAGTTGAAGACACAGTAATCACATGTGAACCATGGACTGCTGATGCTTCAAAGTTTGAAGTTCCTGCTGGTGTAACCTTTAAAGAAATTACAATATAGCAAGACATATGACTATAGCGCCTCTACCATGAGGCGTTTTAGTTTTATATAAAGTACTCGGTAAAGTTCTTTTTAGTCTTGTTAACTTTTGGGGAGATGACAAAACTGCAGTAACCTGAGAACGGATTTTGAGCATAATAGTCTTGATGCTCTGCTTCTGCTTCGTAAAACGCATCTAATGGTACTACTTGCGTCACGATAGGTTTGTCCCAATTTTTTTGCGCCCGCGTAACGGCTTCATCAAACTGTTGCTTTTGCTCATCATCTGCATAAAACATTGCTGATCGATATTGTGGACCTACATCGGCACCTTGGCGATTGAGGGATGTCGGGTCATGAATGGTAAAAAATATGTCGAGGATTATGTCGGTGGGGACGACTGATTCATCAAAGGTAACCTCAACTGCTTCGGCATGTTCCGTGTTCCCCGAAGAGACTGCACTGTAATGTGCGTCGTTCTCAGAACCCCCGGCATATCCACAAGCTGACGACTCAACACCCTTAACTTTGCGATATACACCGTCTAAGCACCAGAAGCATCCACCAGCAAGTACATATGTTGTCATACCTCCAGTATACTCTGGTGGTACAATGATGCTATGAAACCACGAATTGTCATCCAGCAGAAAATTACAGCATTTACCAATATCTATAAAATACTAGGCACCGATGATACAGGTGGCACGACAGATATGATCGCCTATGCGCAGCAAAAGAGATTGGCGTTCAAAGAGAAGGTTACATTCTACAAAAATGATCAAAAGACTGAAGAATTATTTACATTCCGTGCCGAGAAGGTGATGGATGTCCATGGTCGATATATCGTCGAAGATAACGATGGACATTGTATGGGCATGTTCAAAAAAGAATTCAAAAAATCATTACTCAATAGTACGTGGAACATAATGAGCGCTGAAGGAGACGTAGTCTTTACTGTCAGAGAAAGCAACCAGACGTTGGCTATTGCTCGAAGATTTTTGGCCTTTATACCGTATCTCGGGGATCTATTTGAGCTGATCACTAATTTTATGAAGTATCATTTTGTGTTTATAGAACCCAAGACCAACGAAACAGTCGGAAGGTATCAAAAAACGACGCTATTTAGGGATCATTACACGCTGTCAATGACGGACGGAGCGTATGAGAAGCTTGATTGGCGGGTACTCGCAGCCATGGGTGTCGCACTGGATGCTTTACAGTCACGATAAGTTGGTACAAAAAAATGAGCGGGTTGACCCCGCTCATTTTGCTACCTAGACTTTTTCTTTTTTCTTTTTCTTTTGCTCACGCTTTTGATGATTATCGCCTTTTGGCATATAGATCCTTCCGTTACATTTTTAAACATTTTAACGTCTTGGGTGGATATACCTAGTATAGCGCGATGTTACAATAGATACATAACCATAAGGAGAATTATGATCCAAGCGATATGGAACGATACGGTACTTGCAAGCGCAGAAAAAGATGAAATGCTCCGAATAGAAGGTAACTGGTACTTTCCGCCAACTGCAGTAAAACGTGAATTTTTCAAAGATAGCGATACGCACACAACGTGCCTCTGGAAAGGTGAAGCATCATACTATACGGTAAATGTTGAAGATCAGACCAACGAAGATGCTGCATGGTATTATCCTCAGCCCATGGATGGATCAATAGAGCGAGTCGGAGATTTTACTAACTATGTCGCGTTTTGGCGTGGAGTAGAGGTAAAAGAGACTGCGTCTTAGCTCTGTCTGTGAGACAATAGTGTCATGAAGAAATTTGATTATAGTGTTATTGCGGTGCCAGTCCCATATGACCAAGCACGCCGAGAAGTAACAGAAATCCCGAAGCAATTTAAGAACGCACGGATCGCATTTATTGGGATAGGTGTTCTTTTAGTTGTTCAGATTATTGTTATGCGTGCATACGAACATTTGCAGATCATCCCATTACTGCTAGTACCATATGCGCTTGTAGCGGGGTATTTTTATTGGAAGTTTCGTCGGGATATACAACGAATAGCAGGAATATATCGGTTTGCTAGTGCAAATGATATGCATGCAATCGCTAGTAGCAGCTCAGATCAATATCCAGGAACGCTGTTCAACGACGGACATACGAGAGAGGTCGTCATGGCATTACGAACCAAAGATGACAAAGAACCAATCGAGATAGGTAATTATCGATTTGTGACTGGACATGGACGGAGTGCACGAAATCACGATTTTACGTACATGCTTATCAAACTTGACAAAGTTTTACCTCATATTTTTATTGATTCAAAATCAAATAATTCGTTTTGGAATCGCGAGCATGCATCTGACTATGCGAAAAGTCAGCATTTACAGTTCGAAGGTGATTTTAATAAGTATTTTAAAGCACTTGTGCCTGAAGATTATGGTCGAGACGCAAACTATATATTTACACCTGACGTGCTCCAAGCGTTGCTACAGTATGGAAAAGAATATGATTTTGAATTAATGGGTGACACACTCATTATGTTTAAGAGAGGACAAGTAAATCTTGCTGATCCTAAGAATCTTGAGGTCATGTTGTCTAAAGTGACGATGTTTGCAACCAAGTTCCGCAAACAGACTAAACTTTATAAAGATGACCGAGTTGTAACGGAGGCTATGGGCACAATAGCACCTGAAGGCAAAAAATTGCGCTCGGCGTTCCCGTGGTTTTTGGTCTTAGTCTTAGGTTATTTCGCTGTCAGCATCTTTATACGAGTATTTGCGCGCTAAGGCCAGCTATACAAGTGACTTTGAGATCGGTATACTAGTACCTAATATAACAGCGAGGGATTCTCTGTGAAACGATTACATACTGCTCCACTTTGGCTGAGAGTTTTGCTGCCAACCGTACTCATAACTATATGGTTCGCTTTAGCAGGCCTCGGTGGGCCGTATTTTGGAAGGATTGAAGAAGTATCAGATGTTGACCTGGCTGCTTTTTTACCAAAAAGCGCCGAAGCAACGAAAGTTAACGCCGAGCTAGCAAAATTTCGTGACGGCACAACGATACCGGCTATCATAGTCTTTACCCCAAAAGATGGTACTTTTGACGCGATAGAAGAAACCGCGGTAAATGACCGTCGCGACGAAATACAATCTGTTACTGGCGTTACAGATGAGGTGTCGCCGGCTGTCATATCACAAGATTCAAAAGCCGCTCTGATGATCGCGCAGGTTGATACCAATGAAAAAGTTGTTGATGTTCTTGAGAAAGTAGATGCAACACTTAGTGAGCCGAGTATTAGTGGTGTTAGCTATAAAATTACGGGTCCAGCAGGTTTTGCAGCCGACCTAACTGCAGCATTTGGTGGGATAGACGGAGTACTCCTCCTCACAGCACTCTCAGTGGTATTTGTAATCTTGATTATCGTGTATCGATCAATCCTCTTGCCAATACTGGTACTGATGACAAGTATGTTTGCACTGGCGGTCAGTATATTGATCGTCTGGAATCTAGCAAAAGCAGGGTACGTCACGCTAAATGGACAGGTGCAAGGGATTTTATTCATACTTGTTATTGGTGCTGCTACTGACTATTCGCTTCTGTATATCTCACGGTATCGAGAAGAGCTATACAAAGTAAAATCCAAATGGATTGCAACTCTCGAAGCGCTCAAAGGAGCATTTGAGCCGATTATTGCAAGTGGTGGGACAGTTATCGTTGGCCTACTTTGTCTACTGCTCAGTGATCTTGCATCAAACAAAGCGTTAGGTCCTGTCGGCGCAGTCGGTATTGCGCTCTCAGTGTTGTCGGCACTGACGTTACTACCGATGCTTCTGTTTGTCTTTGGAAGAGCAAGTTTTTGGCCTACTCGACCACTCGCCGATACAAAGCACCGAAAAGAGCATGAGAAGAAACTTAGGACTGGCTTATGGCATCGTGTTGGAGACTTCGTCGCACGACACCCACGACCAATATGGATAGTTACCGCTGTAGTACTGCTGATTGCAGCAGCAGGCTATCCACAGCTGAAGGCTGATGGTGTCGCTCAAAGTGATCTCATAGTCGGAAAGTCTCAGGCCCGCGATGGTCAAGAAATACTTGGTAAGCATTTTCCTGATGGTTCAGGCAGCCCTGCATTGATAATTGCTCCTGAAGGATCATATGAAAAAATTGCAGCAAAGCTAGAAACTGACAACGGTATTGATACCGTCAGTGTGACTGCGACAGATTCTCCAAATAACCAAAAACCTTTCGGTAGGCAGCAGGACCAGATCAAAGCCGACATACGCAAAGAAGTACAGGCAAAGTATGATGTTGATCTAGCTGCCCTGCAGGCGGAAGAGGATGCGTTAGCAAGTCAGATAGGACCGGAGGCAGCAGCAATGGTATTTGAGAGTGTCCGAGCCGGGATCCCGAGTGTTGAATCAATTGTGGAGGAAGCATATCCATTTAAAGAAGCTCAAGTTCGTGTCGTTGACGGAGAAGTGCTCATCCAAGCAACGCTTACCGATGCAGCGGATTCACAAGCCGCCAAAGAGACGATAGCCCGTATACGACCACTTGTCCGTGGTGTTGATCAAGCTGCGCTCGTCGGTGGTCCGACCGCAGTCCAATACGACACCAATCAAGCTTCGATCAGAGACAGGCAAGTTATTATCCCGATCGTGTTGATCGCTATCACACTGATACTGATGGTACTCCTGCGGTCGATCATTGCACCAATCTTGTTGCTCGCAACCACTGTCGTATCATTTGGTGCAAGTCTCGGTGTGGCTGCAATTCTCTTTAATAATGTATGGCAGTTCCCAGGAGCAGATCCAACAGTTTTACTCTATGGATTTGTATTTTTGGTTGCGCTTGGTATCGATTACAATATTTTCCTTATGACCCGGGTGAGAGAGGAGTCAATCAAACACGGTACTCAAAAAGGTGTTATTCAAGGTCTTGTAGTGACTGGTGGCGTCATCACAAGTGCCGGTATCGTGCTCGCTGCAACATTTGCTGCACTCGCAGTGATACCAATATTGTTCCTCTTCCAGCTAGCGTTTATCGTGGCATTTGGTGTGCTTCTCGATACAATAATTGTTCGATCCTTGCTGGTCCCAGCACTTATAAAAGATATAGGCTCGTTCGTGTGGTGGCCGAGTAAACTAACAAAGAAAAAATAATGACCAAACGGGAATTACCACAACGTCCAATTTTAATACCAAGTGACGCTACTCAGGTGTTTAAAGGCAAATTGTTTGATGTGTATCAATGGAATCAAGAACTCTTTGACGGGAGTTTTGCAACATTTGAGATGCTCCGTCGTCCAGATACTGTGATTACGCTAGCTTTGGACGATAAGGGTATGGTCATAGCGTCAGACGAAGAACAACCTGGCGGGATAGTTCGTACGGATCATTTACCGGCAGGCCGAATTGATAATACAGATCCAACAACTTTAGCTGCCGCTCAGCGAGAGTTAAAGGAAGAAACGGGATATGAGATGCAACAATGGGCACTTGTTGATGTCATACAGCCTGAGTCTAAGATTGAGTGGTTTGTATATTTCTATGTTGCGAGAGGAGTGTCATCGATGTCTACTCCATCGCTTGATGCTGGTGAGAAGATTCAGGTAAAGCTAATTGATTACAGCAGAGCACGAAACGCAAACACTGCTTCGAGCAAATTTTCTGTGCTAGCCCCATACGCGAGCCTTAATGACATTTACAAAAAAGTAAACTGGTAGGGTAATGGATCAACAGCTTGCTCTTGAAATAATGCATCATGGTGAACATGTATTTTTGACAGGTGCCGCAGGATCAGGCAAGACTCATGTACTTAACCAGTTTATCAATCAGGCAAAGGCGGGCGGTAAACACGTGAGTGTTACGGCAACGACTGGGCTTGCTGCGACACATCTCGGTGGCTCGACGATCCATGCATGGAGCGGCATCGGTGTGCATGATGCGTTACCAGCTAATTTTGACGAGCATTTACTAAAAAGTCGGCGCGATATAATCCAGACAACGGATGTGCTCATCATCGATGAAATCTCAATGTTGCATGATTATCGTCTCGACATGGTCGATGCTGCCGCTCGCATCGCTCGGAACGATGAACGACCGTTTGGGGGTATCCAGGTCATCATGTGTGGCGATTTTTTCCAGTTGCCACCGGTGAATAGATATGACAGCAAACAAGGTGGGTTTGTTGTGTCGTCCGAAGCATGGCAAGAGCTTGACCCAGTTATATGTTATCTCGGTGAACAGCATCGTCAAGACGATGAAGTGCTACTTGATATACTTACTGCGCTTAGACAAGGCGATATCCGTAAGCGTCACGCCGAGGCTTTACTCGGTCGCATTACTGACGATGAAGACTCGTCCATCACGCAGCTTCACACAGTAAATATCGATGTTGATCGGATCAATGATGCAAAACTGGCTGAGCTCGATGGTCAGGAGCACGTCTACAATGCAACGACGACTGGACGAGATATCTATGTCAAATCATTAAAAAAATCATGTATAGCCGCTGAGAGATTAGTGCTCAAAAAAGGTGCATTGGTCATGGCTATCAAAAACAGTCCAGAACGAAAATACGTCAATGGCTCTATAGCCACAATAATAGATTTCGAAAAAATGACTGATTTTCCGATTGTCGAATTCCAGTCAGGCAAACGCATCACGATGTCTCTGGATAGCTGGGAACTTCGTGATGGTGATACCAAGCGTGCAAGTATCGCGCAAATACCTCTAAAATTAGCATATGCGATCACAGTTCATAAATCGCAAGGCATGACTCTCGATGCCGCACGGGTTGATCTCCGTAAAGCATTTGTTGAGGGTATGGGGTATGTGGCACTCAGTCGGGTTCGACGACTCGATGGACTAAGTCTTGTCGGTATAAACCGCATGGCGCTACGCGTCAGTGATGATGCGCTCAGGATCGATACCGAACTTCGCAAAAAAGCCGTCGATGATCATGCGCGTTTTGAGAAATTACGAAAACAGGCGATCAAGCGAGCAAAAGATGAAATCAAGAAAGCCGCCAGTAAGAAAAAGGACAAGGCAGGCTGGGCAGAGCGCCTTGAAGTGATGCGCAAAGATCACCCTAACGCCTATAGACCATGGACAGCCGAACAAGATGAGCGGATCAAGCAGGGATTCCAAAATGGTGTCAGCATCGATGAATTGAGTAAAAAACTTGGACGTCACAAACGATCAATAATCCTGAGGCTCCAAAAGCACTTTGGTGAAAATGTAGTGCAGCTGTAACAGTTGTACTATCGATATTGTATTTTTGATGTGCGGCGAGCATACTGCAGACATAACAAGGAGGTTCTATGGACGTAACAGTTAATTACTGGGCGATTGTACTCGCAGCAGTCTCAAGCATGGTGGTAGGAAGCATCTGGTATGCACGCAGCGTGTTCGGTGACATATGGGCCAAACTTGCTCATGTCGATATGAACAAAAAGCAATCTGGCGCTGAAATGGCAAAATTGTTTGGGAGTGTATTTGTTGCGTCACTAGTTACGGCGTACATACTTGCTCATGTGACATTCCTAAGTAATGAGTATTTTCAAAATGACTTCTTTCAGGACGCAGTATCAACGGCGTTTTGGCTATGGCTTGGACTGACGGCAGCTCGAATACTGACGCACGATTTGTTTGAGAGTCGCCCGTTTAAACTGACTCTTCTAACATTTGGCAATGAATTTGTCACCATCATGGTTATGGGCGTTGTCATAGGCCTAATGGGGATTTCGTAATAGCATTAAGAGCGAATGTAGCTTTTGTAGTGGCCGAGCAACGTAACGCGACAGCCTAGACGTAGGAGGCTGTGCGTGACCTTATCTAGTATTGATGAATCTATATCTACATCAATAAAGAACTGGTACTCAAATGATTTTCCTCGAATTGGACGAGACTGCACTTTAGTAAGATTAACGTTATCCTCGGCAAAGATACCAAGTGCCTCATATAGTGCACCTGAGTGATGAGTGGTAGTGATAACAAGTGATGCTTTGTCGGCGTCGACTACTGACTGGGTCTGTTTAGGATTGATCACAACAAACCGTGTTAGATTTGTTTTTTCATCCTCGATATCTGACTCTAAAATGGGTAGGTCATATACCGTTGACGCTTGTGTGCCCGCGATTGCTGCTGAATATGGGCTATCGAGTTCTTTGACATACGCGACTGCGCCCGCCGTATCATGATGTTCAATTATCTCGGCGTCTGGCAAATGTTTCTCGAGCCACTCACGGCATTGGTTGAGCGCAACAGGGTGGGAGTACACTTCGGTGATGTCATGTAATGGAACGCCTGATTTGGCCATGAGTTGTAGATGGATATGCTCCACTAGCTCGCCAACGATAGGGTATTTGTATTTGATAAGTAGATCATAGACATCAGTGATGCTGCCGTATAGGGAGTTTTCGATAGCTACGACTGCCTGGTCGGCTGTACCGGCTGCAACTGCTTCGAATACATCATGGAATGTGTCGCATGGCACGAGCTCGTACGTATCAAGCCAACGATCAGTAACAGTATGATGAAATGAGCCGAATTGTCCTTGGATTGCGATGCGCTGCATACAAAGGATCATAGCGTGTATCGGGGGTATATGCAATGGAAGCTATATGCCTTTGATAAATGATGATTTGAGTTCGACAACTAAGATATTGCCATCAACAATAAAGCTGGTTCCTATGTTTTGTGAACGCATAGTGAATGATTCGCCATCTTTGATGATATGGACCGACTTCACGAGGCCAGCTTCGCGCAGCGTTGAGACAAAATAATCACGCTCTTTTTCATGCAAGTGAGAGTTCTTGTGGGTTATCTGTAAGTTTCGCCAGCGAATGCCGATCGGGTCAATATCTTCAATTGCAGCACCAATCCAAACTGATTGCTCCTTATTAAAGAAATGTTTTAATCGTTCAACCCAGTACGCAAAATGACCATGTGTATCAATATGTGGCTGGTCAGTGACTTGCCATAATCTCATGTGATGACGATGACGAGGAGCGGCTTTGCCTTTGATCGGTCGTTGAAACCCAATATCAAACCGTCTCCCAAAGAGGTAGAGCTTGCTAAAGGGCGCTGTTAAGTATGTGGTATTTGCCACAATAGCGTAGGCCTCGTGGATCGTATTACGTAATGTTGATGGGTCTGCTTCGTACCAGCCGGCTT
>JBDSLH010000032.1:0-3819 GCA_039916485.1 Saccharimonadales bacterium (SeqCode)
TGTACTCAATTCATTTAGCTATGAAAGTCCCGTATATGACACTCTGTTTAAAAAACTCCAGCATTTACAACTTATTAATTCGCAGTCACTACCCCAGTATGATCAATCATTTTTGCAACGGTTTAAACTCTACGCTCCGCTACATAAAGCCGACCAGATACCCCATATGCTCGCAAATGATGTCGCACAGACACTCAGCCACCACTTTGGTATGTTTGACTATGAGCTGATCGATGACGAATTAATCGTATACGCCCCGGTAACAATGCCACATCATAAAGATATTGAGCATATGATAAAAGCCGGTATCTGGCTGGCGGACGAAATAGAAAAGAGCCTCAGTACGTAACCAAGGCTCTTTTGTTTGTGGTCGCTCTAACTCTTGCGTTTCTTAACTTCGTTTCGTCCAAGTGACTTCTTAGTTTCTTCGTATAACTCGTGTTTCCGTGTTACTGGGTCGTATTTACGTAGTGACAATTTCTCAGTGGTATTCTGAGTATTTTTAACAGTATAGTAAGATCGGTGACCCGACGCTTTACTAACCATTCCAATGATCTTTCGTTTCGTATTCTTAGCCATAATTATCAATTAGTGTAACACGTAACAGCGGTGCCGTAAAGATATATTGCTAGTTTCGTGTCGCTTTTGGTACTAGTATCCAAAAAACAAAATAAAGAAGTACTGAGATGCCCCCGGGTAATGCGACTAGTAAAAAGACAATGCGTGGTATCACCGGATCAATATTAAAATACTCGCCTATGCCACCGCAGACACCTGCAACAACTTTATTGGTTTGTGATCGATATAATTTTTTCATATTCTTCCTATGTTATATGGAGCCACGACTGGGATTCGAACCCAGGACCTCATCCTTACCATGGATGCGCTCTACCAACTGAGCTATCGCGGCAAATCTGTAAACAACACCCATACACTACTATGTACTTGCGATCACGCAAGAGATATGGCTCTAGCTGGACTATATATTAAAGTATTTACAGAGGTAATTGTAACAAAAACCCCGTAGTCTGTCGAGGTATCAATGTTGTTAGAATTAGCACAAGGCTGGTAGACATAGAATTTTGAGTTTTGTCTCTGTTTTGGTACAATTAGTCGGTACTTTTCACCTATGTGCCGCTTTAGCTCAGTTGGTTAGAGCAACTGTTTTGTAAACAGTAGGTCCACGGTTCGAATCCGTGAAGCGGCTCCATGAAATGCACAAGCTGGAATCGTGTAGTGGCAATCACTGGAGACTGTAAATCTCCCGCCTTCGGGCTTCGTAGGTTCGAGTCCTACTTCCAGCACCATAGTAAATATCCTCGGCATTCATGTCGGGGATATTTACTATTATGTTACTAGTCGGGACTCGAACCGGTAGGCGTAATCATCCAGTGGATGTTTACGTTTTCAAAGCTTGGCCGAGAAAATAGGCTTTAGCCGTTTTCGAGCATGAATGTCGAGTCCTACTTCCAGCACCAAGAAAAACCACCGTTTTGTGGCTTTTTCTTATATTGACCCGTCAATCTACATTACGACTTTGCGTGGCTGTTTAATTTTTTGTGGGGCTGCTTGAGGAATAATAAGTTTCGATACTTTTTCACGAATCGCATTTGCAAGCTCAAGTCGATCATCACGTTCATAGGCGTCGGCAAGAATTGACAGACTCTGTGGGTTTGGTTCGAGCTCAACAGATCGTTCTAAAGAAGCGATCATTTGCTTCGCATTGCCCATCTTTTCTTGCACTTTAGCAAAGGCAATGTGGCGTGCTGCGATATCTCCTTCGATTGCTAGTGCTTGCTCAAAGGCTAGTGCTGCTTTTTCATACTGACCAGTTTCATAATAAATCAGTCCAACGTTATGCAAGCTACTCGCACTTGGCTCTAAACTCTGAGCAATTTCAAAACATTCTATTGCATCTTGATATGCGCGCTGCTTCGCATATAGGATCCCTAGCCTGTTGTAAGCAGTTGCGTTACGCTCATCGACACGGAGGATTGTGAGTAAAGCTTTCTCAGCACGAAGGTATTTTCGCTCTTTGATGCTTTGGTGTGCAACCTGCCATAATTTATCTAGTCGGTTGGAAAATTTTGAAG
This sequence comes from Saccharimonadales bacterium (SeqCode), assembly GCA_039916485.1. Taxonomy (GTDB): domain Bacteria; phylum Patescibacteriota; class Saccharimonadia; order Saccharimonadales; family Saccharimonadaceae; genus JAPUDQ01. Next base: position 2,094 of record JBDSLH010000032.1, read on the forward strand.
CAAATGCAATACCAGTATCATCGGCACTTCGCTGATACCACAAAATCCAAATACCTAGCACGACTAGGAGAATAAGTCCTACCATTTCCGTACAAGTATAGCATAATTGTTGTAGTAACTACAGTGTGAGCGCAAGCTTCATGAGCTGTAATTTGGCATGTGCATTGTCATGAAGATTATCGATAGCCGACGATACAGAAACGTACCGACGAGCGGGCACTTGCTCCCCACGACGTTGCGTAAATATCGTGACAATACTCAGTGCATCTAATAGTTGTAGTGCTTTATCCCGCTGTGAATACTGATGGACTATCATAAGTCTCTCAAACATAGAATTTTCTAAAAATGATCGAGCGTCGCGAATAATACTTGCCTGTTCAGCGAATTGAGCATCATCTGACGCAAGCCGTAATATTTCTGCTGGACGGCCTTGTGCCAAAAAATTAACTTGTATTTGCTTATTTGCATCAATAATGTGTCTTGCTATAAGCGCAGTACTCATAGTGCTCGTCACACGTCGAGCCTCGATGGATGAGAGTCGCGAACGTATGGTCGTCAGAACGTTACCAGGAGTGTGTGACGTGAGGAGAAACAACGTGTGCCGAGGAGGTTCTTCAAGAAGCTTTAATAAAGCATTTTGTGCCGGCACACTCATGCGATCACAATCATCAATAATAACCACCAGTCCGTCTTCATGCGTGGATTTGGTATCTGTATATAGTGAACGAACTTGGTCAATGGATATTTCTTTGCCTTCTTCTGGAAGTACATAAAGTATGGTGCCCTTAGCAAAAACTGACTGCCCTATTTCGCGAGCAATCGTATAAAGTCCTATACCAGGTTCACCCGAGACCATCAGACCATGTGAAGGATTGGCTACGAATGCTTCCAGAAGCTGCCGTGTTGTCTCTTCGAGTACTAAATCAGCTGCGAACACGAGCTATCAAACCTTCCATGTCGTCCGGGATAGGTGCTGTAAATGTCATACGTTCGGAGGATGGTAGTGTTATTTCAAGTGCTTGAGCATGGAGGCAAAGTCTACCAATCGGACTTTTAAGCCCGTTATACACAGCATCACCAACAATCGGCGTACCGATATATGCAAGATGCACACGCAATTGATGAGTACGTCCAGTAATAGGTTTTAGCTCAAGTACGCTCATCGTTGCGTTAGAATCAATGACTTCATAAAACGTTTGTGACGCTTTGCCCTTGGGGTCGACCCGAAAGCTGCTCGGACGCTTTGGATTTCGACTGAGAGGGAGGTCTATCTTTGCAGTCGTTTCTTTCGGAGTTCCGCTCACGACTGCAATATATGTCTTTTTGGCTTTTCTATCTTGAAACTGTCTCTGCAAATGAGACTTTGCAGCCTCATGCTTAGCGGCAATAATAATTCCGCTGGTATCTCGATCAAGTCGATGTACAATGCCTGGTCGCATCGAACCGTCATCAGCTTCTGTCATATGCCGTCGTACAAAATCCGCAACAGTAAACTCTTCGGGTGTAAACCCCTTTGCATGACTGAGCGTACCAGACGGTTTATTCATCACAAGTACGTCTTTGTCTTCATAAAGAACTTCAATATCACCAGTGAGCACAGGAGGCTTCGGAGCTTTTACGGTAACTTCGTCATCTTCACCTAGTTCATAGCTAGAGTCCGGTGTTGATTCGGCATTTACAAATACACGCCCATCTTTAATGAGTTTTTGCCACTGGGAACGTGAGC
>JBDSLH010000033.1:0-38851 GCA_039916485.1 Saccharimonadales bacterium (SeqCode)
CGGTGCCGAATTATACAAAAGCCATCGATACGGGTGGCTTTTGTCGTATAAAAAAGTGCTTGTGTTTATAGTGGTAGGAGCGTATTGTTAAGAGTAAGTTAGTACAAAAAAGAAAAAGGTAGAACAACATGAAGATTTCCGTCGAGTATGTGTCTGAAGAATTTCAGATCAGCATACACAACTAGGGCATAAAATTGACCCGCTGAGACGCCCACAGGGGCGTTTTTTAGTACCGAAACGTATATTTCCTCATCAGTACCAAAAAAGCTCCGTATATAAGAAAAACGACCAATCTCGCAGATGTGGTCGTTTTTCTTATTACAGGGGTTATTTTGTTCCCTGCAGGTGCCTATACCTAATATATAGCACCACCCGCATACATGCAACAGTTTTATAAACATATAAAATGCTTCTGTAAACCTTGACATAACCACGATATCGTGCTAATGTAATATACATACACATATCACATGTGGGATAAATATTAATGGGACCAGGGGTAACAGGCGAACGCAATCATGCATTTGGCTGTTATTTTTTGTTCTAAAAGGGAGTGTGAAAGCTATGGCTGGAACTAAAGCTGGCGGCCTCAAGGCTGCTGCAACTAACAAAACACGTCACGGTAAAGACTTTTACGCTAAGATTGGCGCAAAAGGCGGCACTAAAGGCACAACAGGTGGTTTCTTTGCAAACCGCGAGCTTGCACGAGCTGCAGGCGCTAAGGGTGGACGTATTTCACGCCGTGGTAAGACCAGAACTGGTACTGCTATGGACATCGTGCTTCCACGATAAATCAACGTTCACCAGTCAGCCTGCTCGACGAGCGGTGCTCGTGACCCGCTGACTTCTCCGGCTCCTGATCGTTTTTTCTCTGCGATACTCCCGGCACGGTGCTTTCGCACAGTTTGGTCCGTTTCTCGAGAATAAAACGTCCAGTAGCTCGGAGTGAACATGTGATTTATCGCAAGGTGATTTGACCGATAAAAACTCCCCACACTGGGGAGTTTTTGCTTGAAGAGGGCTGTACCCCACCCCTAAAGCCACCATTACCATGGTGGTGCTTTTTTATTGTGTGTAACGACGTAAGCCGCAATGTTTGGCCTCGTTAGCACGCCAGCTGACCCCACAGAGGAGGCAATTATAGTTGCGGGTTGTTTGCTGAAAGCCGGCGACATGACAATTTGGACAGCGTGAGCGGGCATGGAGCCAGTTACGATACGTATCAAGCTGTTCCTCGACAGCATCATCGTCGATTGCGAGCCCATACGAAGGCGCAAGCTCGACAGCCTTGTCCCACGCCTCGCGTTCGATACTCAGGAGCTCAACATCGTGCGTATATGAGTCGTGGTCGAGTAGCGCGTGGCCGAGCTCGTGGAGCAGCTCGTATTGGCCGTGGGTAGACACGGCATCGTGGTAGTAGACAGTTTTTTCTTGGGGTGACCATCTGGAAGCATGAGCGTTTTTGAATATGAATTGAGGGAAATCGGAGGAGAGTTTATCGATCAAGTTGAGCGAGGGCAAAGTAGTAGCACCCATAGATTACGGCTTGTTCAGGATGGACGGCTTGGCGGAGATCAACAGGGATAAACTCAGGGCTGAGACGACGTGTCAGAATATGCTGGACTTGTTTCTCGTATTTATCGAAATAGGTGCCAATACTGCCACCGATAATGATGACATCTGGTTTGACTGCAGGTACGAGGACTAAAAATCCCCGACTGATTTTGTCGGCTATTTGATTCCAGACGTGTCGATCTTTGATATCGCGAGCGTAACTATCGTAGGTAGCTCGGATTGCACGACCAGAGGCGAAATCTTCCCATTTACGCAGTTTGCCGTCGTATTCAAGCACCATATGACCAGGCTCAGTGATCGATAGGGCCGGGTGGATCGTGTGATCGATGATCAACCCCATACCGATCCCTGTGCTGATCGTGACGTACAGGACATTATCGTATTTTTTCGGTAAGGCGCGTGCCTCTGCAAGCCCTGCGAGGTTGGCATCATTTTCGAGATACACAGGGCATTTGAAGAGCTTTTTGAGGGGAGCAGTGATCGGGACATCGTGCCAGCCAAGGTTTACGCAGACTAGGGCTACTCCCTTTTTGGTCTGTCCTGGGACGGCAACAGCGATAGCATCGATGTCTTTACCATCAGTCATACCAGTGATCGTTGTACAGAGTAATTCCATGTAGTCGCCTGGGTCACGAGGGGTAGGGAATTTAACCTCAGCGGTAATACGACCATTCCGTGTGTAGGTCGCGACAAGTGTTTTAGTCCCTCCGGTATCAACTGCTACGAGCATATGCAGATAGTGTATCATTCTGCATAGGGGTTGCAACAGCGTGATAAACGTTATATACTACTTGCAATACGTAACGGGTGGCGATGAGGAATACTATGAAATCACAACGCGGCAATGTCATCGTCTATGCTCTCGTCGGACTCGTTTTGTTTGGCGTTCTTGCCGGCTCTATCTACTGGGTCAGACAGCGCAGCACACCTGCACCTGTAGCTACTAACAACCAGACACAAGAACAAACAAAAACAGAGGTCAAACAAGACGAAAATCCAGCACAATCTGCCGAAAAGCCAGCTGCAGGTAATTCTGAAACCCAAACACCCTCAGGCCCAGGTACATCAAGTGGCACAGGCTCATCAAACCCTGTTCAAAGCAACCGTGATACAACTAATCCATCAAAACCTGAGTCGCAAACGCCACGCACCGGCCCCTCTCCGGCTGCAGTCGCTGCCTCTGGTCCACTCGAAAATAGCCTCATCTCGTCAATCGTTCTCGGTACTGCAACATTTGCAGGCACATCGTATGTTCGCTCTCGACGTAGTCACATCTAGTATTCACTAGACCTACTAGGGGTGACAGTGGTATAATTAGTACAATCTTTTGGAATGTATGTTTTTCATGCTTTTTCCGAAGAAAATACTATATGGAAGGGAGTCATACCTTATTATGACAAAATCAGTAACTATGGATGATCTGCTTGCAGAGCAGACTATTCAGCAACTCACCCAAGGTGAAGTAGTCGAAGGAACTATCCTCAGTGTCCAAAAACACGAAGTGATGGTCGACCTCGGCCCACTCGGTGTTGGTATTGTGCCACGCCGTGAGATCGGTTTCGGTAAAATACTTGAAGCCGGAGAATCAGTAACAGCAAGTGTCGTGGAGACAGAGCTTGAGAGCGGCTACAGCCTTCTCAGCCTGCGCAAAGCGGCCAAAGATCGTGGTTGGGACGAACTCCAGCGCATTATCGATGCAGGTGAAACAATCGATGTTTCTCCATACGACGCAAACCGTGGTGGTTTGCTGATCGAGCTCGAAGGCGTTCGTGGATTCCTACCTGTGTCTCAACTGAGCGCAGAACATTACCCACGTGTGGGTGGTGCTGACAAAGACGAGATCCTCCAGCGTCTTAACAGCTTGATTGGCAAAGCCCTTAGCGTCCGTATCCTCGATGCAGACCGCAAGAGCAACAAGCTGATCTTTAGCGAAAAAGAAGCTATTAAAGAAGGTCTTGCTGAGCGATTTGAGAAACTCAAAGTCGGTGACACTGTCGCAGGCGTTGTGACTGGAGTTGTAGACTTCGGCGCATTCGTCAACGTAAGTGGTATCGAAGGCCTCGTGCACATCTCTGAGATCTCATGGGAGCGCGTCAACAACCCTGGCGATTATGTCAAAGTTGGTGACAATATCGAAGCAAAAATCATTGCTATCGACAAAGACCGCCTCAGCCTCAGTATGAAACAGCTCCAGGAAGACCCATGGCTCAAAGAAGTCGATGATTTCAAATCAGGCCAAGAAGTCGAAGGAACGGTCACCCGAATCACACCATTTGGTGCGTTCGTACAGATCAGTCCTGCTGTTGAAGCACTGGTTCACGTCAGTGAGCTTGGTGACGGTGAAGGTGCAGATCCTGAAAAGGTATTTACACTCAACGAACGCAAAACCTTTACGATCCTTGAGATTGATAAAGATAACCGCAAAATTAGCCTCAGCCTGAACGCCAAGGCGAAAAAAGCTAAAAAAGAAAAAGCGTAGTTCGTAGAGACTGCGAGCGGATGGACACTCATCCGCTCAACTGTCTGAACGAAGCCTTACGATACAAAACTTAACTGGAAGGAAACGACAATGGCAGAAAAAATTCTCCAAGTACCCGCTCAGATTACGGTTGGTGAGTTGGCTGAAAAAGTCGACCTTCCGGCAACGACACTCATCGGTGAGCTCTTCAAAAACGGTATTATGGCAACGCTTAACCAGCATATTGATGTTGAGACAGCGCAGATTATTGTTGATGAGCTCAAACTCGATGTCAAAATCGAGCAGATTAACCCTGAGCAAGCAGTCGCAGCCGTAAAGCGTGAGCTAACAGATGATGCATCTGAGCGTCCACCAATTGTCGCTGTCATGGGTCACGTCGACCACGGTAAAACAAGTCTGCTCGATGCTTTGCTAGACAGTAAGGTCGTTGACGGGGAAGCTGGCGGCATCACCCAGCACATTAGTGCCTACCAGACTGTACGAAAGGGTCGCTCAATCACGCTCCTCGACACCCCTGGTCATGAAGCCTTTGCTGCGCTCCGTCAGCATGGTGCTGCACTGACAGATGTTGTAATTATTGTTGTAGCTGCCGATGATGGTGTAAAACCACAGACCGTCGAAGCTATCAAATTTGCCCAGAGTGCCCATGCCAAGATCGTCGTAGCCATCAACAAGATGGACAAAGAAGCAGCCAATTCACAGCTCGTAAAAACGCAGCTGGCTACTGAGCACAACCTCAATCCAGAAGAGTGGGGTGGTGACACCATCATGGTTGAAGTCAGTGCCAAAACAGGCAAGGGTCTCGAAGATCTCCTGGATATGGTGCTGCTTGTCGCTGATGTCGAAGAGCTCAAAGCTGAGACGGATGTCCCGGCTGAGGGTCTTATTATCGAAGCTCACATGGAAACGGGACGTGGTGCCGAAGTAAGCATGCTCGTTGAGCACGGCAAACTTGTTACCGGTATGCACATGGTAGCAGGTCTGGCACAAGGCCGAATACGAACGCTTGTCGATTACGCAGATCGCCCTATGAAAGAAGCTGGTCCATCAACGCCAGCGACAGTAACTGGTTTTAAAGAGCTCCCGAGCTTTGGTGATCGCTTCGTCGTTGTAAAAAATGAGAAAGAAGCCCGACAATTGGTGGCAAAACACCGCAGCGAGCTTGAGCATAATGCCGTTAGCTCCAATGTAACCGGTTCTGATCTGTTAAGTTTGATGAACAAGCAACATGAAACGCAAGTTGTCGAAGTTATCGTCCGCGCAGATGTACAGGGGTCGTTAACATCACTTGTTGATAGTTTGAAACTGCTCGATAACGGTGAAATATCAGTCCGTGTGATCCGCTCAGGTGTTGGTAACATCTCTGAAAACGATGTAAGATTAGCATCATCTTCAGGGGCCATCATCTATGGATTCAACGTCCAGCTCCCACCAGCGGTCAAACGCACCGCTATGCGTGATCATGCTATTATCCGTAATTACCGAGTGATTTATGAGCTGCTTGATGATGTGAAGCTCGAAATGGAAGACAAACTAGCTCCAGAGGTCATCGAAACAGAGATAGGTGAGCTCAAAATACTTGGTGTATTTCATACAACAAAGGACAGTGTCATCTGTGGTGGAGAGGTGTTACGCGGCAAAGTAGCCAAAGACCTCCTCGTCCGCATCAAGCGGGACAAAGAAGTCGTCGGTGAAGCTGAGGTTAAATCTGTCCAACGCCAGCAACAAGAGGCCAAAGAAGTGTTTGAAGGCGAACAGTGTGGTCTTGAGCTCAAAACTACTGGTAAACAGCTTGTCGAAGAGAACGATCGCCTCGAATTCTTTACGCGAACGCTTAAAAAACGCACACTTTAGACTTTAAAAACGATTGTTTTAATACTCTCTACAGCCGAACAATAAATATCCCACACAAACAAGGGTATTTATTGTATTGGAGTGTACTCTGAACATAAAAATAACGCCAGATGGCGTTCGATAAAAAAGTTGGGGTGTCCCCGGTGAAGCAAGGTGAGTCCGAAGACTCAGCACTTGCCCCACACGGGGTACCCATCAGCGTCAGCTGAGCTGCTCGTTGATCTCGTCGATCTTGTCGAGCAGCTCGTCCTTGCCCTTGACCTCCGCGCTGGTGCGCGAGGAGCTGAGCTTGTTGGCCGAGGCCTTGAGCTCGTCGACGAGCGGCAGGATGTCGTCCTTCTTGACCATGTCCGCCGGCGTGGCGGGGGTGGCCTTGGCCTCCTGGAGCTGCTCGGCGAGGGAGCCCTTCTTCGTGGGGTCCTTCTCGTCGAGGAGGTTGCTCATGGTGGTGTCCCGTTGGTTGGTGAGGTCGGTGACCTGCTTGCGCAGGCTGACGATCTCGGAGGGAGTGCCGTCGTTCTCGACCTTGATGTAGTCGGGGGGACCCGGGGTGATGATCCGCTGGATCGCCATCTTGACGCCGTCCGGGACGGACGGTGATGCCATGATGGTGTCGAGTGCGGACTCCTCGGGGGACTTGGTGCTCGTGCCGGCGCCGATGGCCTTGGCGGGCGAACCCGTCGAGTCCTGCGCGTAGGTGCCGTTGACGAAGGCCGTGAACGAGTCCTTGGTCCCGACGACCGCGTTGAGGCGGTCGAAGAGCTGGATCTGCTCGGACCGGCCGAGACCATCGAGGCTGTCCTCGAGGTTGGCCCAGAATGTGCTGGCCTTGTCCTTGACGGTGGTGGTGTGCGCGGTGCGCACGCTGTCGGTGTCGACGTCGATCTTCACGGTGATCCTCCTGGATCGCTGGTGGGCGGATGCCCGGGTGATTGGTGGGATTCACGCAGTGTCTTCTCGAGAAGAATGGCCTGACACTGTGTGAGCAAAATGCGCGTCCGTAGACACGACCTTTACTCACACAGCATCAAAATAGACCATTTTGCTGTTGCTGATGGGTTGTTTGAGGGGCAATCAATACTAAAGACAGAGCCTTCAGTAGGTCACACACCTCGTTAATGTTCGTCCTAACCCCGAAGAGATAAGACTATTATCATAATAGCACAAAATTGCCATAATGTCAATATAGTCGGTAAATACCATTGACTTTAACTGCTAATGTTGCTATCGTAGCAACAGATAAGAAACTAATCGTACACTGTTAATATTGATATGTCATCACCTGAAACAAATCCTACACATCGCCGCTTTACAGCCGAAGAACGACAAGTTCTTTCGATTGAAACAATCGAAGAATGGCGAGAGCATCAGCGAAAAGCTATTTACAAAGAGCGATTGAAAGCAGCAGCAGAAGGTCGCGGCTTAGCTGATACTTCATATATCGACGAGTTTGCTGCAAAAAATGATACACATCTTGATGAATTTCTTGCCAGCAAGGGAATCGATTCTGATCACCCCGGATATGCGGATGTACGTGATACGCTGAAACAATCTTCTATAGATAGCATTAATGACCACGAATGGTATTCTTCGGCTATGTCGCGAGGTGCGGGTGAAGATTCAGAGTCAGACCGAGATAAGTTTGACTCATCACTGCGAATGAAGCTTGCGGAAAACGAAGTGGATGATGCAGATAACAAAAATGATCTCGATGTTGCAGAAAAAGACATTACTCCGGAGAAATTTAACGAGCTAGCTCGCAAGAAACAAGAAGCGCATGCCGCACTGATTCAGACACCCCACTTTAAATTTGCACGCAGGAAAAAGGCACAAGCTGCATACGATAAAGCTTCTGAGGATTATGACAATGCGCTCCATGTAGTGCTCTCACGTGATATAAATGGAGTCATTCGAAAAGACGATAATAGTCACGAAACAGAGATTAATTCGATTATTAATAGTAGGCTTAATGGTCAGAACAAAGATCAACACGGAGTATTAATAGAAACAGGTGGCAAGCGAGCGCAATTACTAGAAAAATATAGTACCTTTAGCACTAAAAAGAAGATCGCATATGGCCTCGGACTTGGTGCGGCCGGTGCAGCTGCAGGATTTGTAGTGGGCGCTGCAGGTGCTGGTGCCGCAGCTGTGATCGCAGGATTAAGAATGTATGGCGTTTCGAGGAGTGTTTTTCTTGGCAAAGCAGATATCTATAAGGAGCCGAGTGATAATGCTTTACAGTTTAGATATGATAGTAACAGTAGTGAAACTGCTGCAATGCAAGCTGTTGAATATGCACGCCGACATGACATTCTCGTAATCGAACAGGCAGAAAAGACCAAAAAGCGAGCTTTAAAGATTGGAATTGGTGCTGCAGCCTTGACTGGTGCTGCCGGTGCGCTCGGTGCGTGGGCACATTCGGCCCTCGATGCTGCCGAGCATGTCAATGCAAATGACGGCCACTGGCGTGCTGGATATTTAGAACACATAGGCAGCTCAGATGTTGACGCAAATCTAGATCCGAAGATTGACGGACCGAATGACCTCACTTTAGATGATGCACCTCCAGGCTGGTCAGAAGACCATCTTGATCGCATGAACGACGCTGCCAAAGAAATGGCAGACAAAGAACAAGCGCACACTGATGCAGTAGAGAAATATATCAATAATCATGCTGCGGGCAACATAGTCACAAAAGGCGAGGGCTGGAATCACACATTTAAAGAATTTGGTGTTACTGGTTCGAAACAAGATGATTTATTACGAGAAATTGGTCCAGAGCTCGAGAAAATGGGCGAAGCATATCGTACAGAGGACGGTTTCTGGGGTATAAGTCACCCTGGTGAACTGTCAGATAAAGCATCAAAATTGATTGTTGAGACTGCAGACCAGCATAATTGGTTATCGGGTAATGTCTCGGTAGTATCTGAACTAGCTCCGGAAGCTGTCCAGCACGTGCAGCCCGGTGAGGGGATACTACATACACTTCATGATGCAGGGGTAGAGAATCCGACGCTCAGTGATGTGGCGTCTATCCAAGACCAACTTGTCACCGACGGCGCTGCCTATACAAATGGACCTGACGGATATGCAGGATTGAACTTACCGAGCGACGGACATATGAATGCAAATGGTGTCGGAACCGTGATGGACTATGCTGACAACAAACAGCTTGATAATTCATACAGTGAACAGGTTATCGGTAGTGAAGGCGACGCAACGCCTGATTTAGAGCAGTTAACAGGTGCTGATTTGATGGAGCATGATGTCCATTCGTACCTAGAGTGGTCGAACCTGCAACATGATATTCACGAGATGTCTGATCTATTGAAAGATGGCAATCTGGATACAATAAATCATAGCGATGAGTATCAGGATGCACTCAAATACATCCAAGCTGATCTTAAAGGCATTAATTATCCGAATTCTGATACTCCAATAATATCTCGTGACTACAGTGTTGGCGGTGAACATTGGAAGCTCAATGCTGTTCCTGAGGGTAGTCACATGCCTGCAAGTGCTGTTAATGCTTTGATTGCCTATGAGCAACGTCAATTTACACTTGCAGCGTAGTATAATACGTACAGAACAACCGTAAACAGGTATCACAATATGTTCCAACTCGATGATAATTTCCTCACAGATGTCGGCTTAGAAAGCCTTCCAGAGGATCAAAAAAAGGCCTTTTTGCAGCATATTTATGAAGAGCTAGAGCTCCGGGTCGGTACCAAGCTGTCTGAGGGACTCAACGAACAACAGATGTCAGAGTTTGAATCATTCGTCGATCAAGATGAAGACAAGGTACGAAATTGGTTCACTGCTAACATGGCCGATTATGCATCGCGCCAAGATTTTGTTCAATTGTCACAAGCAGCCCCAGAGGGTACTCCAGAGTTAGCAATTTTGTGTGAATACGGGTCTTTGAAGTGGCTCGAGTTCAATCGTCCTGACTATCGATCAGTTGTAGCAGAAGAACTCGAAACGCTCAAAAAAGAGATCAGCTCAAACGCTGGCGCGATACTCGGCACGCAACAATAGACTATCGCATGTAACCGCGGAGGTATGCGGAGCCAGTCATTCGTTTGCCATTCGGGGCCTGCAACTCTTCTATAAGTAGAGTGCTATTGCCGGCACAGGTGATACAAAACTCTTTTTCGATCAGTGAATCGACTACTTTTGCCGCAGTCAATATTACATCGTTACCGACGTAGTGTATTTTTGTTTTAGGGAAGCCGAGGTAGGCACGGACTTTGCGCTCTATAGTGCTAGCGCTCTCTGTTGTAGGATCAACAAAGCTGTTGCCCTTTGAAACCTGTGTTGTATATGATACACCAGTTGTAGACTGTGGTTTAGGTTGCAACGATCCATCGAGGATAGTCGGGAGGAGGTCAAACAGCAGCTCCGCACCAGTAGTACTGAGTGTGGCGTATAGATCAAACTTAGTCTCTGTACCAGTAAGGTCCATAGACACTTGATTGTACACCGGACCTTCATCCATACCGGCCGTTAGTTGCATAATGCTTACGCCAGCTGTTGTATCACCATCCAGTATCGTTGTTTCGATTGGTGTTGATCCACGATGCCTCGGAAGCAGTGAAGGGTGTATGTTTATGATGCCAATAGGGCTGAATACATCTATGACTCGTTGTGGGATTATCCTGCCATATGCGGATAAAATAGCGGCATCAACATGCATGTTTTTAAGTTCATCGATGATATCTGCTGGTTTATTAGGTGAGAGGACGGGTATGTTATGGGCGGATGCTACTGCTGCTACTTCAAGCGCTCGTGCGTTGCGGGAAACTGCTTCAGTGTTGTTGACGACCACTGCAGCAATATCATAGCCGCGTTCGATCAGACCACGCAAAAGAGGCGTATCACTACGCTTTAGACCACTAACGAGGCGTTCGTTACCGAAAAATACCAGTCGCTTTGACGCTGTCATAGTCGACTTTCTCCAAATCACCAGCTTCGTTAAGGGCAAAGAATCCTTCATGGTTATCATCAATATGGTCAACAAACGTGATGCCATTGGTATGATCTATCTCATGTTGCAAGACTCGAGCGAGGAAGTCTTTGGCTTTGAGGCGAACTTCTTTACCTTCGGCGGTTAGTGCTTTGACTCTGATTTTTTGGTAACGAGGAACAAGACCGTAGACGTCTTTGACGCTCAAGCAACCCTCATGCTCGATCACCGGTTCACCTTCGGTTTTTATAATCTGAGGGTTGATGAGCGTAATAAACTCACGATTTTGCTTGTCCTCGAAATCAGCACGGATGATGACAACGCGCTCAAGACGATCGATCTGCACAGCGGCAAGCGCAACAGCAACCTCGTGTGGCCGTGAATCTTCCCAATCTAGTGCTGCGGCTTCCATATCTTCTATTAGCTGAAGAGTCTCGTCAGTGATGACGTGAACACGAGCTGATTTTTTTCGCAGGTTAGCATGGGGAAGGGTGATGATGTCGTTTCGTGATGCCATAATTGTTATTCATTATAACAGAGTGAAGACATAAATTAATCTTAACAGGTTAGGGCTACGGGGCGTGGCCGTTTGGCCACTTTTTTCGTACTTTGTACCGACAAACACACTTCTTCTTATGAAGAAGCAAATAGTTCCTTTTACCTTAACGCAAAAGGAACCGAAAAGCTCAAGTCGTGTTCTCCTTGTCGTGACTCATCTGTTGTTAAACCACACAATCGTCTGCGGAACTCGCCGTTTTACGGCTCAGACAGTCCTCGACTTGTTAGATTGTGTGTTTGACAAACATCCGAATCAGGACAGTCAAAGTCGACGGTTAGTCACGTATAGCAGCCCAGGGGGTTTGGGGCATCCGCAGCTATCTCAAGATGAAAAGGCAGTCTGATGCAGAATAATGCATAGCAACCAAACCGTTTCATTCGTAATTAAAGAATAATATGAAACGGTCGAAGCGAAGCGGAGATTTTGCTATGTCTGTAGCAGGCAACCGAGCATCCTGTTATAGCGAGGACGCTCCAAGAGTTTTGATACTTTTACGGTTAAAAGTATGAGGAAAGTGGCCAGCAGGCCACGCTCCGTTGCATTTTATTGTTTACAGCAAACTTGCAGGATCTAACTCATATTGCCAGTGCGTCGCCGGAAGAGTATCAAGTAACTGCACGAGATCAGCTCGTACAGGACTTTTGATAACAAGTTGCCAGCGGTATGTGTCGCGGACGCGTTCATAAAACGCTGGTGTTGGTCCGAGAATCTTAACGTGCTTTGGTACGATGCGGCGAAGTGTCCGAGCGAGCTCTTGTGAATTTCGGATAGCAGCAGCCTCGGTTTTATATATGCATATAAGTTTCAGAAGATGTGTAAACGGTGGGAACTGAGCTTTTTGACGCTCGGCGATAGTCTCCCGATAAAAGGTTTCGTAATCACTCGCAATACCGGCGGTCACGGCCGGATGAGTTGGTTGGTAGCTCTGCACAACCACATGACTCGGGTGCTCATTGCGGCCGACTCGTCCACTGACCTGAGCGAGCAGCTGAAAGGTGCGCTCGCTGGATATATAATCCGGTAATGCCAGCCCTGCATCAGCTTGCACCACACCGACCATACGCAGGTGAGGCAGGTCCAAGCCTTTTGCAACAACCTGCGTACCGATAATGATGTCGATATCTCCATCGTATAATGCTTGATACTGCTTCTCAAGCGTTTCGTGGGCCTCGTTGTCGCCATCAAATCGGGCGATCTTGGCCTGGGAAAATATCTTGGCTATTTCTTCATGAATTAGCTTGGTGCCGATACCTTTATGGATGATGTTTGCTTCATGGCATTCTGGGCATGAGGTCGGGACTTTCTCTGTTGCCGCGCAGATATGACAGCGTAGTGTAAATTTGTCTGCATGGAGCGTAAGCGGTACGAAACAACGCACACATAACGCATTCCAACCGCAATTTTCACATAATGTCGTCGGAGCAGTACCGCGGCGATTGTGAAATAGCAGGACCTGGTGACCTTCTTGGAGCGTTTTAGTCATTTGCGACAGCATGTCGTTTGAAAATATGCGGTTACGCGTAAAATGCAGCTTTTTGGTCATATCGACGAGAGTAACTGTTGGAGCTACAGTATCTTTCCGAGCTGGTTCGGGAAGCGTTATGATAGGGGCTCCTGTGCGCTCGGCAAGATAAAAATCAGTAATATTGGGCGTAGCGCTCCCGAGGATGAGTTTGCCGCCAGCAAAGCGGGCCAACATCGCAGCAGCCCGAAGTGCTGAATATCTCGGTGCTTGCTCTTGTTTAAACGAGGGCTCGTGGCACTCATCAATGATGATAAGACCGAGGTCTGGCACGGGACTAAACAGGGCAGATCTAGGCCCGATTACTACTTGTGGTGAGGTAGCAGCAAGGACTGACTGCCATGTCTGGTGTCTGACAGACTCAGTCATGATTGAGTGAGTGACATGAAGATCAGGGAAGTGAGGCGTGAACTCAGCAATGAGCTGAGAGGTTAATGCGATTTCAGGGACAAGTATGATAACTGATTTTCCTGAAGCTATCGTTTTTTTAGCAGACTCGATGTAGACCTGAGTTTTACCGGATCCGGTCACTCCATGGAGAAGCACTGTGCCGTCGGTCTTCATAATAGTATCGACAGCTGTTGTTTGAGATGAATTGAGTACAATATGTGTTCGGTCTCGACGGGGATGATCATGCTTTTTGATGGATGCACGTCGCGTTTTACCTACGCCACGAGGGAGGATAGTCTGCCACACTGACACTGGGTGTGTATGGTAGTAGGCGGCCATCCATTCACCGAGATCTACAAGAGAGTGCGGTACTGCTTGTGACTCCTGTTGTTCGATAATCTGCTTGGTAGCAAAAGCAGGTTTAGTAACGGTGCTCAGCACGACAGCTGTCACCGTCTGTTTGCCAACCGGTACAGATACTAGGGTGCCACGAGACTGCTCATCAGCATGTTCGTATGTCAGCACACCTTGGCTGCCATGAACTATTTTGAGCGGGATCACTTCGTGGTACTTCATACGTAATAAGTATAGAGTACATACGATAGTTTAGCTTTAGGACTGAATTTAAATTTACAGTAGCGAGCACTAGAGTTATTGCTATAATGAACGTATGTATTTTCAATCTCGTGCTGAGGCGGGCTATAGATTAGCGCTAGAGCTCATGCCGTATCGATATGAAGATTGTGTGGTTATGTGTATAAGTGACGGGGCAGTTTTGGTTGGACAACAAATAGCCGCAAGTCTCCATGCAGTTTTGACCATGATGCTTGTTGAGGTGATCGATATCCCAGGGGAGGGAGAGATTTTTGGCACTATGAATCAGAGTGGAAGATTTAGTTATAATGGGTTGTTTTCGGTTGGTGAGATTGAAGAATACTACAGTGAATATCACGGGTATTTAGATGACCAAAAACGTACTGTCTCATCGCGCATGAACAGGATTTTAGGCGCCGGCGGAATTGCAAATGAGCAGATGCTGCACGGTCACAATGTTATCGTCGTTTCGGACGGCCTGCCAAGTGGCGCGAGTCTCGATGCAGTTGCTGATTATATGAAACCGATTCGTATCAAGAAGCTCGTAATTGTTTCGCCTGTAGCATCTGTCGATGCAGTTGACCGTATGCACATACTCGGTGATGACCTCCATGTTATCGGTGTAACGGACAACTTTATGGGCACAAACCATTACTATGAAGACAACGTAATCCCGTCACATGAAGAAGTCGTAAATATCATCAATAACGCTGTTCTATCGTGGCGATAACTTAAAATGGGGTTGTGCTCATGTCCACAAAACTGTAGAATAAATAGCAACAGAAACGACTAAATGTAAGGGTAAATTGTAACGATATGCTAGATGTTTTCATTACGTCACGTGTGCGCCGCAAGATCATAGTTGTCTACGCTAAGTATCCTGATTTCCGTACGCACGTCCGTGGGCTTGCGAAGCTTATCAAAGAAGACCCAGGTAATATTCAGAGAGAGCTGAAAAAGCTTGAAAAGGTTGGTTTTCTGACATCAGAAAAGCAAGGCAATACGAAGATTTACTCTACAAACAAGCATTTTGTCATTTTCAAAGAACTTCAAAGCATCGTCATCAAGTCGCAACAGCACCACCAGAATAAGAAAAAAGTCTCAGCGGAATAACATGCCTGTCATGACAGTCAGTCTGCTGCATAGCATAGCTACGCATGCCACTGACTTCTTCGGCTCCTACACGTTTTTCCTTTCCGATACTCACGCACCGTACCGAGCGTACGGCTTGTTCCGTTTCTCAAGGACAAAACGCACATGAGCACGAAGCATGACACGCCTCAAAATAATCACGAACATATAATTCGTGAGATTTTAGTTGCTCGTGGTTATACAGATACTGCTACTAGGCAGGCTTTTTTAGACCCAAAGTACGATGATTATAAGCACGATCCGTTTTTGCTGCCGGATATGGATAAGGCGGTTAATCGACTGGTGCAGGCACATAAAAAAGCTGAAAAAATTGTCATATATGGTGACTATGACATCGATGGTCTGACAGCGACATCGGTGCTCCTCGAGGCATTTGCCTCGTTTGGTTTTACTGCGTCTGCGTTCATCCCTAATCGATTTGTTGATGGGTATGGACTTAGCAAAAAGGCGATTGAAACACTAATCGAGCAGGGTGCACAACTCATCGTGACAGTCGACTGTGGTAGTCTGAGCTTTGAGGAAATCAAACGAGCTAAAGAATTAGGTGTCGACGTGATCGTCACCGATCATCACAGCGTAGCAGATACTATGCCAGAAGCTGTTGCTGTTGTTAATCCGAAGCGACTGTTGGCTGAGCATCCAGAGTTGTATCACGCCACATCACTCACTCGCATGCTTCCCTCGATGCGAGAGTCCTCGAAAGCAACGCTTTCTGCGGATCGCATTTCGGAAAAGCATACTCCTAGCGATGTTTATCCGTTTGTTGATCTCGCAGGAGTTGGTGTGGCATTCAAACTTGTACAAGCGCTGCAGACGAAACTTGATGGACTTGAGCCAGGACAAGAAAAGTGGCTCCTTGATCTCGTTGCTCTCGGTACAGTATGTGACGTCGTGCAATTACGCGATGAAAATCGCGCCAATGTGCGTTGGGGACTCGAGGTCATGCGCAAAACGAGACGGCCTGGTTTACGGGCGTTGATAGCCGTTGCTCGCATCAAGCCAAGTGATTTGGAGGCTAGAAGTCTCGGCTTTGGGCTTGGACCTCGGCTTAATGCATCTGGCCGTCTCGAAACAGCACAGCTGAGTCTCGATCTGCTCACCGCTACTGATTCGTCTGTGGCTCTGAAAATAGCCGAACAGCTCGAAACTATGAACCTTGCCAGGCGGTCAGACCAAGATCGTATTTTCCAGCACGCTATCGAAAAGTATCAGGAGCGTATCAACGATCCGGTATTGATTGTCAGTGATCCGTCATGGAGTCACGGCATTATTGGAATTGTAGCTGCAAAATTGCTCGAACGATATCACAAACCAACGTTTGTTCTTCAGGAATTACCCGACGGTACAGCAAAAGGATCGGCTCGCAGCTTCGGAGATTTTTCGGCCGTTGATGCTATCCGCGCGACAGAAACACACCTCATAAAAGGCGGCGGTCATAAACTTGCAGCTGGCATTGCTCTCAAGGCCAGCGCGATAGATCCGTGGCGTGCTGCAATGACTTCGTACTACAAAACACTCAAACTAGGCGATCAAATCAGATATCTTATGCCAAATGCTGATGTAACTCTCGAAGGTTTCGCTCTGTTCCAGGAATCATTAATCCGCGATATCGCAAAGCTTGAGCCATACGGTAATGGCAATCCGTCCCCAATATTTAAAGTCGAGCCAGTAGAAATCATTGGTCGACGAACGATGGGTGACCGTGGTCAACATGTGAAATATACGCTGGCAGACACGCAGAATAAAACATTCCAAGTCATCGCGTTTAACAAAGCTGATGAGTTTACCGCTAGCATAGGTGACTCGGTAGCCATCTGGGTAGAACTCACTATCAATGAATGGCAGGGAAGACGGAGCATTGAAGGTAGACTACTAAGGATGGAATTAGTTAGATAACACTGATGCTGAGGTACACTAGTACTATGGATATGAACACCGTTAAACAATATCGAAACATGATCTTTACCATCATGGGTTTTAGTTTTATTATTTCAATGACTGGACTAATTTTAATGCTCACTTCCAAAAGCACTGACACGGTAAGTGTCGTGCTGACAAAGATCGGTATCTCAGGAGTGATGGTGGCGTATTTCTTGAGTCTGTATGTTGCCGTGAAGCGGCGAATGCATATCGCTAGAGCAACACAAATTGTACTTTGGGTGCTCGTCGTACTGTCTATTCCCGTTACATATGGGCTTGCTGCATTACTTTTTATGATGTAGAACTGATTGATGATAGATTTTTGGTATACTAGTGTTTGATGCAAAATCATATTGAAAATGGTGAGACTGTACATGGTGACGCATTTTCTGCAGCGATAATCTTCGATGTATCTAGCAGTATGCTCGATGGTGATGGACGCAGAATACCAATGCGCGATGCACTAAAAGTACAACTAGGTGAATATACCGAAATACCGTACTTGAGAGGCGAAATGGTCAGGGAATACGCCATGCAAGGACCAGGCGTCATAGTGGGTGCGTATAAGTCGGCGATCTTAAGGGCAAGTGTGGAATGGCTTAGTGGTGAAAATAATGCAGAACCCATGCCTATCGATACAACTATCGAGGCGTGCGAACAGGCCACGCCTTGGAACCTGCCTGACGTAGACCACATACCATATGTTCCGCACCCAAATTACGGAGCTATGGATAAAGAACGACTACCACTTAGGCCTGATTTTGATGCGATTGATAAACTGTACGATCAGGAAAACCCTGAAAACTGGATAGTACACCGTGCGTTTTTTGAATCACTTTATGCTATCCAAAAATTTGCAGCAGGAATACGTGATGACATTTATGGTGGGAGTGAACTTATCCCTCCAAGGCCTAGTTGGGAGAACAAGGATCAGCAATATGAAACTGTATTGCCTAATCCTACTACAAAACATCGCATGCAAAACATCGGCAAAGTTTTGATAAAAAGATTTGCTCTACGGCGGTAGGTCGTATACAAGAGTCTTGCGCCTCTGTTAATTTTTTGTTAGAATAGTCCGAGTATGATTCAAGTAACACGTAAAGACGAGAAAGAAGCGAACGAAAACCTTATTCGTCGTTTCAATCGCAAAGTATTGCAGAGTGGTGTGCTTTCTACTGTGAAAGCCGGCCAGCGATTTGAAAAACCGATTAGCAAAATTGAGCGTCGCAAAAAAGCCATCATCCGTCGTGCCCGCAAAGCAGACAAAATGATGAAAATGCGTCTCGGTACTCGCTAAGGAATCTCGTGAACACACTCAAAACTACAATCAACGCTGATCTCAAAACAGCGATGATTGCTCGTGATGTAGTCCGCACTCAGACCTTACAGGGCTTGAAAGCGGCTATTTTGAATGAAGAAGTTGCTCAAAATATCCGAGACACGGGACTTGATGATAATCTTATCGAGCAGATTGTGGCTCGCGAAGTTAAAAAGCGTGATGAAGCAGCTCTCCTCTATGAAAAAGGTGGCAATCAAGAAAGCGCAACAAAAGAGCGTGCCGAGAAGGAAATCCTGGCTATCTACCTGCCAAAACAACTGAGTGAAGGTGAACTCGATGCGCTCATCGATACTGTTATCGTGACATTGCAACCATCTGGTATGAAGGACATGGGCAAGGTTATCGGAGCCGTCAAAACTCAAGTCGGTAACGCTGGCGACGGTTCGCTGATTGCAAAACTTGTTAAACAAAAGCTACAATAAACACAAATGAGGATACAGGTTTTATGATTATTTTTTTTGGGCCAACTGGCGCAGGTAAAAGTATGCAAGGCCAAATGCTGGCGGTACGACAAGGGTGGAAATGGCTAAGTACTGGCGAAATGCTTCGTCAGAGTCAGGATCCTGAAGTTATCTCTGTACTAAAATCAGGCGAGCTTGTTGGCGATTCACTAACATACGAAGTGTTTGATCTCGCGATCCAAGACGCACGAGCTAAAAAGATTCCCAATATTATTGTCGACGGTTTTCCTCGCACAAAAGATCAGGCTGAATGGCTGGCTGATTACATGGAGAAAAACGAGCAGCAGATAGATCTCGTCGTTGCACTTGAGGTCCCTGAAGGTGAAATCAAGCAGCGCCTCGAAAAGCGTGCTCGCATGGAAGACACTCCAGAAACAATAGCCAGGCGCATGTCTATCTATCGTCAGAAAATGTATCCAGTTCTTGCAATATTTGCCGAAGAGCATATACCAATTGTTCATCTCGATGGCACAGGAACGGCAGGAGAAGTCCATGACCGAATCTATGAAGAATTATCTGCTCAGAACTTGGCGTAGTGGCGTGTACGATTGGCGGCTTGCTGCTGCCGTGCTCATTAGTGCTGCAGGATTTTGCTTTTTTGTAACCAAGTGGCATGCGACAGGATATTTGAGTATATTTTTTGCTCTGTCGATCGCTTCAATAGTCGATCGCAAGCTGTTACGTGATATCCTACTGATTGCAATCGGCCTGGTGATCATGTCCCAGGTGCCAATTAACACTGATATCAGCTATCAACACATGGCCATTATGGGCAGTGCAATGGTAGCGATCGTTGCAGTACCGTACTTGGTATCTCGATATGCGTACAAAGACTATGCGATTCATTTCCCATGGCATTTCCGTGAGCCTTAGAGTCGAAAAAAGTGGTTGTATCTCGCTCTGGTGGGTATAGTTGGCTATCTGTTATTGCCGTTCTTTATGATCACAACTGGCGTGTATATGAACTGGCCAGCAGTCAGCACGGCAAATGAAGTTCTACGACTTTTTATTGGTACGAATGCACTAGGTATATGGGATGAACTGTTTTTTATATGCACCGTTTTAGTATTACTCCGACGTCATTTTCCATTTTGGCAAGCTAATTTGTTACAAGCGGTATTATTCACCTCGTTTTTGTATGAGCTTGGTTTTGGGGCATGGGGCCCGGCAATGATATTTATATTTGCACTGATCCAGGGACTAATTTTCAAGGTAACACAATCGCTACCGTATATCGTTATGGTGCACTTATTATTCGACCTAGTGTTATTCATGGTTTTATTACACGCGCACAATCCAAATATTTTTCCAATTTTTATATATTAACAAGGTATACTAATAATCATGTTCACAAAAGTAAAAACTGAGTCCGAACAGGCGGCGATGCGTGAAAGCGGCGCGATGCTTGCGACTGTGCTGGATGTGTTAGAACAACACGTTGCTCCCGGTATTTCTGAGCTTGAGCTAGCGAGTATCGCAGAAAAAGAATTAAAAGCGCTTGGCGGTCTCCCTCCATTCAAAGGCTATCACGGCTTCCCTAATGTCATATGCATCTCTACAAACGACAAAGTTGTCCATGGTATACCAAGTGATTACATACTCAAGGACGGTGACATCACTAGCCTTGATTTTGGTGTGAAATATAATGGCATGATCACTGACAGCGCACGGACGGTTCTCGTCGGCAATGTCGATCCAAAAGTTGTACAGCTCGTAGCAGAAACAAAGAAATCTCTCGATGCAGGAATAGCGGTCCTCCATGACGGTGTAACCGTAGGAGATATCGGTGCAGCTGTGCAGCGAGTGCTAGATGCGCATAAATACGGCATTGTTCGTGACCTTGTCGGTCATGGTGTCGGTCACGAGCTACATGAAGCTCCAGACATAGCGAACTATGGTCGGGCCGGTGAAGGTGTCATGCTCAAGGCTGGTATGACGATAGCAATTGAACCAATGGCAAACCTCGGCGGTGAAGACGTCGTCATAGACCCTGATGAATGGACGATTCGCACACGCGACGGTAGTCCAAGTGCTCACTTTGAACACTCTATCTTGATCCTGGACGAGGGTGCTGAAGTCCTCACATATTCGCGCCGTTAACGCATGTGCTTGCAATATCGGTCGTTGTCCATGATTCTATTAGGATATGGAACAATCTCACTCAGCACCCGATGAATTAACAAGTAACTATGATTTTGAAGAAGTAAAACGGGTTAAGGAGTGGATGCTAGCTATCGATGATGCTCGCGAACCGGGTAGTGGCGAAAATGTATCTGAACTGATCAGAGCGATGCATGCGAACTGTGATCCAGATGTTATTCAGTTACTTGGAGAATATCGACGACGCGGTGTGCGATTGCCTCAGACGGATCTAGAACAGTAATTTCTGGCCCTGCAAGATCTTCGATTCGTTCGCGAATCCAATGATAGTGAGTGCAGGCAAGTACTATGACATCTGAGTTTTTTTCGTGAGATATTGTCACCATATCTCGTATTTTTTGATCATCGATTTGGTTGTGTTCTATCATATACGCCCATTCGCTACAGTCTGGCTCGATGACTGTTACATATTGTGCAAAGCGTTCTTTTAGATTTTTATATCTATCACTTGTGAGTGTTCCCGGCGTGGCACACACAGTGATAACACCTGTTTTTGTAAGTGTAACGGCCGGTTTTATCATTGGCTCGAGTCCAATGAATAGTTGATGTTTGTAGGTGTTTCGTAGGTATTCGATAGCCAGCGCTGTCGCAGTATTACAAGCGATCACAATCACGTCACATCCGAGTAATGGCTGGATGGCGCGGTCTGTCAGCATCCGGACTTCATCTGGTGTTTTATCGCCATACGGCATATGTTCAGCATCATGCACATAGTCTATCGTTGCATTAGGAAATGCTTGCGTGAGTGAATTTGCAACAGATTTGCCGCCTATACCACTGTCAAATACGCCAATATTCATTCTATAAGTATATCTCAAGCACAAGGCCCCCTTTCCCTTAATAGTTCCCCCTTATGTTATAATTTCCATATATGCAAGAAAATGCTCGATATGCTGTAGGCCTTGATGTTGGTACAACGACTGTTCGCTGTGTTGTTGGCCATGTTGATGGCGCACAAGCAAGCCCAACCATCATAGGCATTGGTGAATTTACAAACAGCGGAATGCGCAAAGGGACAGTTGTAAACCTCGTCAATGCAGCCAGCGCTATCGACAAAGCACTCGAACAAGCTGAGCGAATGAGTGGCTATCAAATTCATGGTGCTACCATCAGCGTCAACGGCTCACATATTATCGGTATGAGTTCACGTGGTGTCATCGCTGTTGGTACTGGTGGCCATGAGATTACTGAGGACGATCTCCACCGCGTGGAAGAAGCAGCAACTGTTGTGCAACTACCGGCAAACAGAGAGATCTTAGAAGTAACTCCACGAAGTTATCAGCTCGATGGCCAAGACAACATCAAAGATCCAATTGGTATGACTGGTGTTCGTCTCGAAGTCGATGCCCACGTGATCACCGGACTTAGTCCACACATCAAGAATTTACAAAAAGCATCTGACATGACCGAAACGGCACCGCATGCGACAGTGCTCGCTGGTCTGGCTGCAGCTCGAGCGGTTGTCAGTGATCAACAAACTGAAAATGGTGTAGTCCTCATAGACCTCGGTGGTACGACAACGAATATTGCAGTGTTTGAAGAAGGTGATTTACAACATATTGCTGTCCTCCCTGTAGGAAGCGTCAATATCACCAACGATCTCGCTATTGGCCTTAAAACAGATCTCGATGTAGCCGAAGAAGTAAAACTCAAACATGCAGTAGCAGTGCCAAGTATTCGTAAAGATCGTAAAGAGACTGTTTCAGTAAAGGTAAACAATCAAACACATGATTTTGACACCGCGGACATCGACATGATAGTTGATGCACGTCTCGAAGAAATATTTGAGCTGGTAAACAAAGAGCTCAAGAGTATTGGCCGATCAGCCAAGCTTCCTGGTGGTGCTGTGTTGACTGGTGGCGGCGCGCAACTTGCTGGAATTGCTGACTATGCAAAGAAATCATTGCAACTTAGTGCTCGTATTGGCCAGAATCCTGAGTTTGCCGGTGTGTCTGAAAAGGTAGCAAATTCTGCATGGAGTACGGCTGTTGGACTCATGCTTATCGACCTTGAAGGGCAAGCTGTCGGACATGGTTCGCGTAACCGTGATGCGTCTGGTGGCAATGAAGGCTTTGATTTCAAGAAAATTGCTGGCAAAATAACAGGGGCGCTCCGTAAGTTCCGTACATAATATTTGTTCACACGATATCTCGGAACAAATAATGCATACATTCTTGGCATCCTCTAAAAAGACATGTATACTTATTGTGAACAAAGCATCGCAATTATCATATGATTGTGAACAAAGCGAGGGAAATATAATATGCCTGAAGTAAAACCAAGTGACATCCAGACATTCGCAACGATAAAGGTCGTTGGTGTTGGTGGCGCGGGTGGCTCTGCCGTCAACAGAATGAAAGATGCTGGACTAACTGGTGTTCAATTCATCGCTATTAATACTGATGCGCAAGCACTCCATAACTCAAAAGCAGACGTCAAAATTCATATCGGACGTGAGACAACTCGTGGCCTCGGTGCTGGTGCTGATCCAGCCGTCGGTCAAGCATCAGCAGAAGAATCACGTGAAGAGATCCAAAAAGCGCTCGAAGGCGCAGATATGGTGTTCGTTACGATTGGTGCTGGTGGTGGTACTGGTACTGGTGCGGGCCCAGTCGTTGCTAACATCGCTCGTGAGATGGGTATCTTGGTCGTCGGTGTCTCGACAAAGCCATTTAGTTTTGAAGGCGACAAACGCCGTGCAAACGCTGACTGGGGTATCGCACAACTAGGGCGCCAAGTCGACACGCTCATTACGATCCCTAATGACCGGCTACTTCAGACAATTGATCGCCGTACACCGCTTCTTGAGACATTTAAGATCGCTGACGATGTGCTTCGCCAAGGTGTCCAGGGTATTTCAGAGCTGATCACCGAGCATGGACTCATTAACCTCGACTTCGCTGACGTCAAAGCTATCATGAGCAATGCTGGCTCAGCCCTCATGGGAATCGGCCGTGCTAGTGGGGAAGATCGTGCATCTAAGGCCGCACAGCAAGCTATTGAGTCACCACTCATCGAAGTATCGATTGATGGTGCCAAGGGTGTCCTGTTCAACGTCACGGGTGGCTATGACATGAGCATGAGCGAGATCCAAGAGGCTGCTGAGATCATTACCGCTGCGGTAGCACCGGATGCAAACATCATATTTGGTGCGACCCTCAAGCCAGAGATCGAGGACGAGCTCATTATCACCGTTATCGCAACAGGGTTTGACTCAGAGTACTTCCACGAACAAGCAGCTGCCCAGCCAACGTTTGGTGGCATGACGATGAGCCAACCACTCACACCAGCGATGAGCGACACAGTAACTGATGATGAAATCAAACAAGTAGATATGAATCTCGACAATGACCATGCTGCGCAAGTCAGTAGTTTTACTGATGACGAAGAACCAACAGGCAACATCTGGCATCAAGTTGACGAAGATGAATCAGACACACCGGCATTTCTGCGCCGACGTAAAAAAGATAAATAGATTTTTCTAATAAAAAAGTCGCTAGAATATAGCGACTTTTTTAAATTCACAACCACAAACTTCAAACGAGTTGAAGTCTCTGGTTGTGAGGAGACGTAAAGAAAGTAGCTGTCCCCTCACATTGTGCGAGTCGTGATCCGACCACACATGTACTAGCTTGTGGCTAGTAATCGAGCGATTGGGGCTGTGCAGGCACAATCCTCTCATAGTGCCGGACTCGGACGATTGTTCCGATGGTGAATGCGAGGGCAGCGATCGACATGTTGAAATCCCGAGTCAGCAGAGTGGCGACAACCGCGAGCAAGGCGATTGTAATCATCGCAAACTCTCGCCAGGGCAACAAGCCAGGGTCAGATTGCTCTGCGCGCTGGCGCTGGTCGTGGGTCGGCGGATACCACACTCCCACCATGATCCAGAACCACCCGGTGAAGGCGATAATGCATCCGGTGACGAGTGCCTGCTGAGTGAAGTCTTCTTGCGAATACCAGACCGCAGCCCAGATCATCGAGATGATCACTGCCGCGGCGTACACCTCGGTCCTCCGACTGGCGCGGTAGATCGCGGGAGACAAGTTGCTCATGAATTCGTGCATGGTTGGACTCCTGTTTCAGGTTGAGGACTTGTTTTCGGGATGCTTGATGCTCCAACGATGAAGCAGGTTTGCTGCGCCGATCAATGCCAAGCAACAGGTTAGACCCATCAAGGCCCACATGTAGTTGCTCAATAAACCAGCTACCAGGACACTGAGGTACCAGACGGCGATTCCGCCTATGACCATCAGAAGTTCGTACAAGGAATGGTTGGTCACGGAGGCTCCTTCGTCTTCTCGGGTGTCAGCGGGTGTATTGTTTGATTGTGTCTTGGTTGTCTAACCAGATCTTCAGTGAACACATTTTCCAGCTGTAAGTAGCTTCGAGATATACGACCTCGAATAGCAAATCAAACCGGAATTTGCGTATGATCCAGATAGCCAAGTAGATCTGAAGAGACCCAAAAACCAAGGGTGGCAATTTGATCAGATACGTGACAGGAGCCATGATGGCTGTGGTAAACGCGAGCATCCATGGCATAAAAATCACTGCCATAGCAACTTTTGTGATGAAACGTCCCGAGATCTTAATCATGATTAATCCCTTCTTTCCGTCTCCGTTGTCACGGAGCTGGGTTGCTCGACGTGACGATGTCAAAGACTGGAGTATAAAAACCCCAGCGTCTGTATATATTATAGCAAAAATACGATTAAAAGTCAATGATGCATGAACTGTTTACTCTGTTATATACTGTATGGAACAAGCATTGTCCTAAAAGCGTAAGCGCTATATGTTGCATAAAATACACTTGCCAAGCGCTATATGTAGGGTCTATAGTAATAAGCAGCTACATCACGGGAGGTGTAGAGTGCGGTTAAAAAGATCAGGAGAGTACGCATGAAATGTCCACGCTGTCACAAAGACAGTTCAAAAGTCGTCGAATCTCGAGATGCCAGTGATGGTGACGCAATCCGTCGTCGTCGCGAGTGCCTCGAATGCGCCCACAGGTACACCACCTATGAGCGTGTCGAACGACCAAACCTTGCCGTCGTCAAAAAAGATGGCGCACGGGAACTGTTCGACAGACATAAACTTTTTGCGGCAATTCATCGTTCTGTCGGCAAGTTCTTGACGTCTGACCTCGAAATAGAGGAACTCGTCAGTCAAGTCGAGAACGAACTATATGCACTCGGCGAAAGTGAAGTTAATTCACGACAAATTGGTGATCTGATACTCAGTCAGCTCGCCAGCCGAAACGAAGTTGCGTATGTACGATTTGCAAGTGTGTATCGGGAGTTCAAATCCGTAGAGGAATTTGAGCAAACATTACGCGCCCTCCGTACCAAACGATCTGAATAACTGTGCGTCGGGTACTTGATGATTAGAAGGTAGATTATCAAGTGACGAAAACAAACAATTAAAATAACTATTATAAGAGGGGGAGACAAACATTATGGCACAAGCAGTGTCCGCGCTTTCGATCGCGCGTTATTTCACGGAAGAGGGGACTCATCCGTACGACCAACTAAACTGGGTCAAGCGTGAGTCAAGCATCACAAATCCATCGACCGGTAAAATTGTATTTGAGCAAAAAGAAGCTGAATTTCCAGAATTTTGGAGCCAGAATGCAATCAATATCGTCGCACAGAAATATTTTTACGGTACGCCAGGTACTCCAGGTCGCGAAAAAAGTCTCCGCCAGCTCATCGACCGCGTCGCCAACACCGTCACCAAACACGGCTATGACAATGGTTATTTTACGTCAGAAGAAGAAGCCGACACCTTCAATGCTGAGCTCAAGTACATCCTCGCCACACAGCGAGCTGCATTTAACAGCCCAGTCTGGTTCAACATCGGTACACCCGACCGCGCACAGCAAGCAAGCGCTTGTTTCATCCTCCGCGTCGAAGACACGATGCCAAGCATCCTCAACTGGTACCGCGAAGAAGGAATGATCTTCAAGGGTGGTTCTGGCTCAGGTCTCAACATCAGCACAATCCGCTCATCAAAAGAACGACTCTCAGCAAGTGGCGGTACTGCAAGTGGTCCACTCAGCTTTATGCGTGGTGCTGACAGCTCTGCTGGTGCTATCAAATCCGGCGGTAAGACTCGTCGTGCTGCCAAGATGGTCATCCTCAACATCGATCACCCAGACATCGAAGAATTCATCTGGTGTAAAGCTCGCGAAGAGCGTAAAGCCTTTGTACTCGAGCAAAATGGTTTTGACATGGGCCTCAATGGTCACGACATGATCAGCATCCAGTACCAAAACGCCAATAACTCAGTACGCGTCAATGACGAATTCATGCGCGCTGTCGAAGCAGACATGGACTGGGAACTCAAAGGCGTCAAAGACGGCAAGACCTACAAGACAGTCAAAGCTCGTGAGCTCTTCCGCCAGGTAGCAGAGGCGGCACACGAATCAGCAGACCCTGGCATGCAGTTTGACACGACTATCAATGACTGGCACACGACCCCAAAAGCTGGTCGTATCAATGGATCAAACCCGTGCTCTGAATACATGCACCTCGACAACTCTGCCTGCAACCTCGCATCACTCAACCTCCTGAAATTCCTCCGCGAAGATGGTACATTCGACGTCGAAGCCTACAAGCACACAGTCGACACAATTTTCCTTGCACAAGAAATCCTCGTCGGTTACTCAGAATACCCAACAGAAGCTATCGACAAAAACACTCGTC
This sequence comes from Saccharimonadales bacterium (SeqCode), assembly GCA_039916485.1. Taxonomy (GTDB): domain Bacteria; phylum Patescibacteriota; class Saccharimonadia; order Saccharimonadales; family Saccharimonadaceae; genus JAPUDQ01. The sequence continues at coordinate 27,679 of JBDSLH010000033.1, forward strand.
GCTTCCGCCAGCTTGGAATGGGCTATGCAAACCTTGGCGCGACACTCATGGCAAAAGGCCTGCCATATGACTCAGAGGAAGGCCGTGCATTTGCAGCAGCCCTAACTGCGATCATGACGGGTGAAGCGTACGCAACAAGTGCTCGTATCGCAAAGCGTGTCGGTGCATTTGAAGGCTATCAAAAAGACAAAGAAGGCATGAACCGTGTCGTCCGTAAGCACCGTGATGCAGTCCGTGACATCGATGCTGGACTTGTCGAAGAAGAGCTCCTCAGCGCCGCAGCCCAAGTGTGGGATGACGCAGTTGAGCTCGGTGAAAAGTATGGTGTCCGAAACGCCCAAGCATCAGTCCTCGCGCCAACTGGTACGATCGGCTTCATGATGGACTGTGACACGACTGGTGTCGAGCCTGATTTTAGTCTCACGAAGTTTAAGACGCTTGTCGGTGGCGGTAACATGATCATCGTTAACCAGACTATTCCTCGTGCGCTGAAGACGCTTGGATACAGCAAGAAAGAGACGCAGGAGATTGTTGAATTTATCCACGAACATGGAACGGTTCAGCAGGCGCCACACCTTAAGAAGTCAGACTATGATGTCTTTGCCTGTGCGGTCGGTGAGAACTCGATCCACTACATGGGTCACGTCAAAATGATGGGTGCGGTTCAACCATTCCTCTCAGGCGCGATCAGCAAGACCGTCAATATGCCAGAGACAGCGACAGTCGAAGACGTCGAGCAACTCCACATGGACTCATGGAAATACGGCATCAAAGCTGTTGCGATCTACCGGGATGGTTCAAAAGTCGGTCAGCCACTCAGCGACAAGAAGGCAAAGGACAAAGTAGAGCCAGTGGTCATCGAAAAGATTGTCCGCAGCAACGAACGCCGTGAAATGCCAAAGGTCCGTAACTCTAAAACTATCGAGTTTAAGATATCTGACCTCAAAGGCTACGTAACTGTCGGTGAATTCGAAGATGGCACTCCTGGTGAGATCTTTATCACCGTCGCCAAGATGGGCTCTACACTTGCTGGCCTGATGGACGCATTTGGTCGTTCAGTCAGCTACGGTTTGCAGTACGGTGTACCACTCAAAGCCTACGTCCGTGGCATGAGCAACACCAACTTTGCACCATTTGGTAGCACGGACGATCCAGCGGTCAAGACAGCGACCAGTATTGTTGACTACATCTTCCGTCGCCTCGCACTCGTGTATCTCTCGATCGATGACCGTCTCGAGCTCGGGCTCGCATCACTCGAAGACCTCGAAGCTGAGCTCGCCGGTCAACAATCAAGCTTGCTCGATCAGCCAATGGGCGGACAAGCGAAGGCAACAGTTGATCAGGCAGACACTGATATCGTGAGCGAAATTGTCCCAGACGACCTCGCCAAAGAGGAATCAGTTGAGACAACTTTCCGCACAGCACGTGCAGAGCTTCGTGTCGCTGACCAAGCAGCACCACTCTGTAGTAACTGTGGCAATGTTACACAACGAGCAGGGAGCTGCTACGTATGTACGAGTTGTGGTTCTACTACTGGCTGTAGCTAAAAATTAGCAAAGCCACATATAAAAAAGCAATCCTCGTAAGGGGATTGCTTTTTAGTCAATATAATTATAAAATATACAAAGTTTCAGGCTTCACGATGCGCCGCATCAGCCTGAAAAGGAATGGAGAATCTGATGGCAGATCAGAGGGTTTCCAAAGATCTTCAGGATGACATCACCATGCTCGCACCCCCGGAAAGGAGGCGGGCACTCCGTGCATCGTTCCACGATGGCGACCATGCCACGGTCTTCGGCTTCTTGAATGGCTCCGTTACTGCGACGCGCGAGAGGTGGACCACAGAAGAGATCATCAGCAAGTACCAGGACGGAACGTTGATGGACTTCGGAAGGGATCTTGAGCGGAGTCAGAAGGCGTTGGAGCTGCACAGGCGTCTCAGCGCCGAGCTGCGGTGATCGAACTGAGGCCAAGCTCAAAATTCATTTCAGTCCGCACCAGGAGTTGAGCACACGCTCTCGAATAGAGACCCGCTCCTCCTTGGTGCGGGCTCTTTTCGTATAGATAATATTTGGTTTTATGTCATGCCGATAGGCCACATCTTTTGTTCCTTTGTACCGACAAAGGAACCGAAAACTCCTGGGCGGCTTCATGACTCCGGGTGTCTGTCACAAATCATCTTTGGGAAACTGCGGAACTCGCTCCGCTCAAACAGTCCTCTTTTCGCCATAGCCGATTCGCTTCACCCACTCGGGTCACTGCAGATGCCCAGACTCTCCGCCAATAGACAGTGAGTTATGCAGGCTATAAAAAGGAATCTTCGGAAGAGAATTGCTTTTTATGATAAATGTGATAAAATAAACTTAAGTATCATCCCATCGAGCTGAAATGAGACTACAATGTCAATCTTCAACCGCACCAACTGGATGAACCGCACCTTCCTTGTGACCTGTGGCGTGATGTTTGCGCTGCTGGTAGTTCTGGCTTTCGTAGCTGCGGTACGATCCGAGAGCGGGTGGGCATTGGGGGCATCTGTCGTGGGCGCCACGCTTGTGTTCACACTCGTGGTCAACGCGGTGGACGTCTTCATCTATCACACTTTCACATCGAGGATCTCACTGCGTGTGGCTCGATTCTTTGCCTCCATCCTTATGCTCGTCTTCTGGCTGTACATGCTGTACAGAACAGATCTGCGTTCCACGGACGCGATTGTCAGCCCTGGTGAGACGTTTGTCTTAATGAGTTTTCTCTGGGCAATGACGTACTTTGTGAGTGCGTTTGACAAGCTGATCAATCACGGCGTTTATCAGATGAATGACGTGACGAACCACCCTCGCTGAAAGGTCACCACACGCCCGCATCAAGAAGTTGAGCACACGTTCTCGAAAAGAGACCCGCTCCTCCTTGGTGCGGGCTCTTTTCGTTTTAATTTTAGTTATGCTTGCTATCTTTTCTACGTTCCGTACAATACCCCTTGGAGCCATGAACCTTATAGAGAACCTATCTCTTATCATGACTAGAACGAAGGTGAACCGATGGACAAAATGTGTGCCTACTTTGGCCCGGTCAAGTATGAGATCTCTTGTGTGGGAGCGAGGTATGTCGATCTTGCCGAGCTGGAGGAGCTGATGAACAACATCGACGGCGTGCGGAGTGCTAGGAGGGAAGAGACTCCTTCTGGTTTCAAGGTGGTCTCGGTGCTGGACGAGGAGTGCAACCCCAAGGACACGATCTCAGAGATCAGGCGTACAGCCACAGGCTGGTTCCACAGGTACAACATCACCTTCACCTAAGCCCGACCGGGCGAGAAGGGCAGCTATGGATCACACCATGGCACCGCCCCTCACCGGGCGGGCTCTTTCTCTTTAGATCATTTGTATTTCATTTTTACTCGTACTGATACATAATGATAGGTAATGAAAGCGTTTGTGGTGTATAGGGATGAGAGCGATCACGCACGTGAAGTGATAACATTTTTACGTGACTTTAAGCGTCAAACTGGACGCGACCTAGAGATCGTAAATCCAGATACCGCACAAGGTGCATCTATATGTCGTACGTATGACGTCGTAGAGTACCCATCAATTGTAGCGACAGATGACGGCGGAGCTCTGCAATATCTATGGAGAGGTCGCCCATTACCAACAATATCTGAGGTCTCTTATTATGCTCGATAGTTTGAAACAGTATTTTACTCATAGCGATAAAAAACTTCGTGATGATCGCTGGATTTTTACCAGTATGCTCGTCGGAGCAATCCTCAGCCTGATCGCCTCATTTGTGCTCAGTGTGGAAGCGGTTGAAATTGCCCGTAATCCAGCTGCTGAACTGAGCTGCAGCATCAATGTGGTTCTAAATTGCGCAACAGTGGCGGCACACCCAACGTCTACACAATTTGGCTTTCCAAACCCATTCCTTGGGCTGATAGCTGAACCTATCGTAATTACTGTAGCAATTGCAGGCCTTGCTGGAGTAAAATTCCCACGTCGATTTATGTTTGCAGCTCAGATCGGCTACACACTAGGACTAGTATTTGCATTTTATCTGCTGTATGTCAGTTTCTTTATTATCCAAGCGCTCTGTCCATGGTGCCTGCTAGTAACGGCGACTACAACATTCGTCTGGTTTGCGATCACTCGCTATAACATCCGTGAGAACAACTTGTATTTGCCAAAAAATCTATCGAAAAAGGCACACGAATTTGTCGATCGAGACTACGACAAGCTAGCGCTATTCAGCATCATTTTCTTGATCGTTGCGGCGATAGTATTAAAATATGGTAATGGTTTGTTCTCGTGAGGAGGCATAATGGATCTTGTAATTAAGTTACTGGTAGCTGGTGGGGTAATGGGTGTTATTGATTTCTTTTGGCTCAGCGTTGTTGCTAATAAATTTTATAAAAGTCAGATTGGATCGCTCCTACTTGAGAAGCCAAACATGGCTGCAGCGATCCTGTTTTATATAATTTACGTCGTCGGAGTGGTTGTCTTTGTCCTCAGCCCGGCACTTGAGAAAAATTCTTGGCAATATGCAGCGATCTACGGTGCGTTGTTTGGGTTTGTGGCATATGCAACCTATGACCTGACAAATCTTGCTACACTAAAAGGCTTTACTACAAAACTTGTCGTTGTCGATCTCATTTGGGGTGCTGTACTAACGGCTACGGTTGCAACAGTAAGTTACTGGATCATTAAACAATGGATCTCGTAGCTCCGATTACGCTGTCGTTGCTGCTCGCAGCGGCGTTCATGAGTGGCGTTTTTATCATGGGTAAAGAGATGAAACGTTATGACGTAGTTGATATGGCATGGGGCCTGGTGTTTATCGTTATCGCACTGGGTACCTTGTTGTACTATGGTTTGTCGGTAGGTGGAGGCATCCATTGGGGCAAACTGCTCGTAACGTCACTTGTAGCAGTGTGGGGTGCACGACTTGCCACGCATATAGGTCATAGGCTACAACGTACAACTGAGGAAGACCATCGCTATGTCGAGCTACGAGCAAAATGGCGTGGAAATATCGAGCGCAACATTTTCTTTCGAATATTTATGACTCAGGCATTACTCGCTACGATTATTTCACTACCGGTCATATTTATTAATTCTAGCGATATGATTATAGTTCCAGCTTTTATGATCGCAGGTACGATCATATGGCTCATTGGCTTTATCTTTGAATCAGTTGCTGATTTGCAGCTAGAGCAGTTCGTCACACAGAAAAAAGGTGAGTTGATGACCAAAGGTCTGTGGAAATATTCACGCCATCCCAACTATTTTGGCGAAATGACGCAGTGGTGGGGAATAGGATTGATGGCGCTTTCTGTTGATTACGGCTGGATTAGTCTTATCGGGCCCATACTCTTAACATTTTTGCTGTTGTTTGTTTCTGGCGTGCCGCTTGCAGAAAAAAGCTCTGTCAAACGGCGAGGCTGGAAAGAATATAAACGACGAACGAGCGTTGTATTCCCATTGCCACCACTTAAATCATAAGAGCTTTGCTATTCTCCTTCTCAGGTAGTATGCTGAACAGAGAAACTAAAGGAGGTCTTATGGCAGTAGCAACATATGCTCATGCTTGGAAAGCATTGGCAGTAACCCGGATTGCACTAGGATTCGTCTTTGTATGGGCGTTTCTGGATAAAGCGTTTGGTCTCGGGTTCTCAACTCTTGCTGAGAAAGCATGGGTGAATGGGGGATCACCGACAAGCGGTTTTCTCGAAATGGGCGTCAATCCTGACAGTCCATTTAACGATTTATTTACTAACCTGGTTGGGCAAGCATGGGTTGATTGGATATTTATGCTTGGACTGCTCGGTGTAGGAACTGCACTGTTGCTTGGTATTGGCTTTCGCCTTGCAGCACTCGCAGGAACAGCACTGTTGCTCATGATGTGGGCAGCGCTGATCCCGCTCGAGAACAACCCGGTCGTCGACGATCACATCGTCTACGCGCTCGTACTATGGGTCGTGGCATTTGGTAAACGTGAGTATAGTCTCACCAACTGGTGGTTATCACATAAAACAGTCAAGAAAAACGCTTGGCTCTGGTAAAAATAGCAACAGTTTAGTAGAATGGGGGCAGAAACGTCCCCATTTTTATTTAGGTTACGAGCTATATCTACGATATATCCGACCTCATAAAAACGAGGTGAGCGGCTATCCTCCGCGAAGTTTGCAGGAAGAAATTCTGCCAGTAGGCGGATGAGTAGACCCTGCCGATATCGACACGATAGATCGAACAAATAAGTGCTAAAAAGAATTCCTTTTTAGAAACTGGATGGTACCTCCGCCAGATGGCGGATCCAGTGGCTACGAAGGGATTTTTAATTGGAGAACGCATGAATAAATTTCATTTTAGGCTTAAAAGAAAATATGTGTACACAGCAACAGCTCTTATTTTGAGTGTTCTGCTTGTAACTGTGATATTTCTAGTTTGGCAAAATCGACATTTATCAACGCAAAATAGATCTTTAAGTACGGCAAAAGAAGCTTTTTATGAAAACCATGTCTCTAGTGACCAAACAACTTTTGTAGCTGATCAAACAAGTGCCGATATTCATATATTGATCAATGCTGCCCGTCGGCATGTTGGCGAGCAAGAGCTTGCGTATGTTTTAGAGCTCGAAAAATCCGCATGTGCAAAGGCTGATGATATGATTGCCAATAATTATTGGTCTCATGTGTCACCAAGCGGGGTCGATCCATGGTACTTTTTTAGCCAACAAGGAATAGTCTACAGAAATGCGGGAGAAAATTTGGGATACGGATTTTCTAACGGTGAAGGACTGGTAGATGGGTGGATGAATAGTAAAACACATAAAGAAAATATTCTCAGTACTGTATTTACTGGCGAAGGTATCTGTGTACGGCATGCTGACATGTATATGAATCAGAAAAATCAATACGTAGTTGTGCAACATTTTTATAGGGAATTATAATAGGAGAATATGATGAAATTTAAATCAGGTACACGACGACGGGCACTTGAGTACGAAAAAGACTGGGTGAAGCGATGGAAAGACGACCGAACATTTGAAAAATCTGTCGAAAATCGATCAAAAGATAATTCGTACGTATTTTATGATGGTCCTCCGTTTATTTCCGGTATTCCACATCACGGGACACTCCTTAGCTCTATCGTAAAGGACGCTATCCCTCGCTATCAGACCATGAAAGGCAAGCGTGTTGAGCGTGTCTGGGGTTGGGATTGTCATGGCCTGCCTGCTGAGCGTTATAGCGAAAAGAAGTTAGGACTGAGTTCACGTCAAGATGTCGTTGATTATGGTTTAGAGAACTACATAGTTAAAACACGAGATTATATGGGTCAAACTGCCGCTGACTGGGAAAAGTATGTCGATCGCATCGGTCGCTGGGTTGATTTTAAGGGTGCGTACAAAACCATGGACAAAGACTACATGGAGTCTATCTGGTGGGCTTTTAAAGAGCTCTATGAAAAAGGCAAAATCTACGAAGGCGAAAAAGTCCTCATGTACTGTACGCTTGATGGTACACCGCTATCTAAAGCAGAAGTTACAATGGATGCAGGAGCGTATCAGGATGTTACTGATCCAAGTGTGTATGTAAAATTTCATCTAAAAGCCGGTCAAAAGTACTCTAATGATCGGTATGAAACCATGGATGCGTTATACATGGTCGCATGGACCACTACTGCTTGGACTTTGCCAGCGAATACTGCGCTTGCGGTTGGCACGGATATCGATTACACGGCATTACGGATTAATGGCGTAAAAGAACTGTTGATTGTTGCCAGGGACAAGGTTGAGGAAGTTTTCAAAGATGAAGACATCGAGATTGTACATGACGATATCAAAGGAAGTGACCTCGTAGGGTTGGAATATGAGCCTCTGCTTGGTGTTGATCGCGGTAAAAATGCGCATAAAGTGTGGGCTGCCGATTATGTAACTACTGAAAGTGGTACGGGTATCGTCCATCTTGCGCCAACCTATGGTGAAGAAGACTTTGCGCTTGCAAAAGAAAAGAACTTTCCTGCAGTCCATGTTCTTGATCAGAATGGAATTTACACTGAAGGTGACTGGGAAGGTCAAAATGTATGGGAAGTGAACAAGCCAATTGCTAAAGAGTTAAAAGAACGAGGTATTGTTTATAAAATCGATTATTATCGTCACAGCTATCCACACTGCCATCGTTGTGGAACAAAATTGATGTACCGCGCACACCCGAGCTGGTTTATGGATATCGATGGTCAACGAACTAAGATGCTTGAGAAAAACGATCCGATCAATTGGTTCCCAAGCCATGTTAAAAACGGTCGTTTTGAAAAGACAGTACTTTCTGCACCCGATTGGAATATATCTCGTGACCGATTCTGGGCAACAGCAATGCCTGTCTGGAAGACTGAAAGTGGTAAGACAAAAGTTGTCGGCAGCTACGCTGAGCTTAAAGACCTGTCAGGTGTCGAACTCGAAGATTACCATCGTCCTTGGATTGACGATGTGAAATTCACGATCGACGGCGAAGAATACACGCGTATCGACAAAGTAATGGATAGTTGGTTTGAAGCTGGTAGCATGCCATTTGCGCAATTCCATTATCCATTTGAAAACAAGCAGAAATTTGAAGAAAATTTCCCAGGAGATTTTATCGTCGAGTATATCGGCCAAGTTCGAGCATGGTTCTACTATATGCATGCTATGAATGTTGCATTGTTTGGTGAAAATTCATTTAAAAACGTCATTGTGACCGGAAATGTTGCTGGTAATGATGGTCGCAAGATGAGTAAGTCATACGGCAACTATACGGATCCAAATGAGTTGATGGATAAGTTCTCAGCGGACTCACTGCGATTCTTGCTACTTAGCTCACCACTCCTTAATGGAGAAGATTTTGCGCTGCAAGATAAAGAAGTAGGTGACGTTGCTCGCAAGCTCAGTATGATATGGAACATGTATGATTTCTTTACAATGTACGCAGAGGTTGATGGTTGGGAATTCGATGGGAAGCTCCGTGACCCTATCGACGATGCGACCAATCCATTAGATATCTGGGTTATCAGTCGTGTGCATCAGCTTGTCAACGAAGTTGAAAAAAACATGGATGCGTATGATATCCCGAATGCAATGGCTCCAATTTTGCCATTTCTTGATGATGCGAGTAACTGGTTTGTCCGTAGGTCACGACGACGTTTCTGGAAGAGTGAAGATGATGGTGATAAAGAAATGGCGTATCGCACGCTACATTATGTACTCGTCCGTCTCGCATACGTACTTGCACCATTCACACCGTTTTTGGCAGAAGAACTCTACCACAATTTGACAGGTGACAAAGAATCAATACATCTCAAAGATTGGATGTCTGCAGGGCATGTCAATGAACTGGTCATGAACGACATGGAAACTGTGCGTGAATATGTAAACCAAGGTTTGAGTCTTCGTGCAAAAGCAGGGTTGAAGGTTCGTCAGCCACTTGCGAGCGTCACTGTACCAAATCTTGGTGAACATGTTGATTTTGAGTCCGTACTTATTGATGAGCTAAATGTAAAAGCAGTTAAAACTGGCGAAGAAGTTTCAATTGATGAGAAGCTCACGCCAGAGCTGAAACGCGAAGGCATGATGCGTGAAGTTATTCGTCATGTGCAATCTGCGCGCAAAAAAGCCGAACTAAACGTTGATGACCGTATTGAGCTTGCGCTCATGGTATCACCAGGAAAATCATCAGAGCTCGAAAAAGCAATTAAAGAGCACAATGACACCATCAAAGTAGAGACCCTAACAACAAAATTTGGTGATGTTGTAGATGGTTATAATGAGACAGTACAAGTAGAGGGTATTGAGCTGCGTATATGTCTCAAAAAAGCATAACTGTTCTCTATTTACCTGGACTTGGCGGCAACTACGATGCGTTCCGTCGATTGATGTTGAGACTGTGGCCAAACAAATATAATGTGCAGCTTGTTGCTATGAATTGGACTGACCAAGGTGAGACGTTTGAGCAGAAAAAGTCACGAATACAGCAGGTAATTGCCGGCGCTGATGGCACAGTAGTTGTGATTGGTGAAAGCGCTGGAGCAGCTATGGGATTGATCCTCGCTCATGAAAATCCTGCCGTTCGATTCATAGCGTATTGTGGCAAGATTGGTGGAGCCGCAAGTACTGGCGACTATTATTACAAACGAATACCTGCATTCCACGACATGTTGCCGATGGCTGATGTAATCCGAAACAAAATCACAGATGCTGAGAAATCACAGATGATGGTCGTACGAGCATACAAAGATCTGTTTTTGTCTGAGCGAGACAATACGATACCTGGTGTGAAACAGATTATATTGCCGTCACTGGGGCACCTGACAACAATCATCCTTGGTATCACGATACTTCGGTACGGGCTATTCTACGCTATCAAGCGTCTAGCTATGCTATAATTCGCGTAGATTTATAACTGAGGAGTATTTATGGTCAAAGAAGTTGTATCAGAAGCAGAAGAAAAGCAACGAATAGAGACCGAGCGTGCCAAAATTGCAAAAGGTGGCGCACTACACACTGGTGCTGTGTGGCTATTGAGCCGATTTCCACTGACCAAAAACCGCTACCAAAACTGGACAAAAGGTCGCCGTACTTTAGTTGGATATCTTTTGTGGCTTATATGTTTTCCAATTATTCCACTTGTCGCTATTGCTGTGTGGTACTTTAATGATCCAGAAGGATTTAAGAAGTCCCCTTGGGCTAAAGCGCTTGTCGGATTATTCATCTTGTGGCTTGGTGCGTTTGGCCTGGTTGCTACTGAACCAGCTCAAATCGACCAGAATGGTAAATACTCACCAATACAGACTTCAGCAAATGGCGAAACAGAGGTAGTTAATGACACCACTGAGTCAACTACAAGCCAAGAAGCCAAAGAGAAAGTAGCACGACAATCTGAAAGCAACGACAGCAATGGACGTGCATTCGCGAACTGTACTGAAGCGTTTGATTCTGGTGTCTTTGACATTCGACGATCGAGTGGCAGCTATGAGCAACGTCTGGACCGTGACAATGACGGTATAGCCTGCGAACGATAGTTTATAGATAAATACGACAAAAACCGTAAGCTTGTTGCTATACTTGTGACATATGAAACAGCAAGCGGTAATCGGCATAGTACCGTCGTTTGATTCTGGTGAGCAATTTGTGCCCGAAAGTACAATCGAACGTCAGT
>JBDSLH010000034.1:0-21085 GCA_039916485.1 Saccharimonadales bacterium (SeqCode)
ATTGCGATAGCAAAAGCGAGGCGTACTTGCATACCACTAGAGTAGTTCTTAAGTTTTTGATCCATAAATGGGCCTAGCTCAGCAAACTCCACTACATCATCATAAAATTCATCAACTTGGTTTCTCGTAAACCCGAGTAAAGCGCCATTCAAATATACATTATCTCGGCCAGAAATTTCAGGATTAAAACCTACCCCAAGCTCAATAAATGGTGTAAGTCCACCATTCAGTTCAATACTTCCACTTGTAGGGGTATATACACCTGCTATGAGCTTTAGAAGTGTACTTTTTCCCGATCCATTTCTACCTACAATCCCAAAAAAGTCACCTTTGTTTATATCAAAGCTAACCCCATCGAGAACTTTTTGAGTTACTTTGTTATTTTTTTTGACGATGTTGACAGCCGCCTGTTTGAAAGAGCTGTTCTTGCTTTGCGGAAGTACGAATTCTTTATGTATATCATTTATTCCGATTGCAATCTCATCAATGTTACTCATTCTTCTATATATCCTCTGCAAAATATTTTGACTTATTTTTAAAGTAGAAAAATCCAAATATCGCTACCATGCCGACGATCGCAAACGGAACAAATTTAGCAAGGTTGTTACTGACAGTATTCCAAAGAGTTATCTCGTTCACGCTGCCTATTAATAGATGTCGTGCGTCTTGTACAATCTGTACGATTGGGTTCATAAGAAACCAGTCATGATATTGTGATGGGACAATGACCATTGGCACAATTATTGCACTGCCATAAAACCCTACTTGTAATACAACTTCCCAGATATACGTGACATCTCTAAACTTCACATAGGCAGTTGCCAATATAAATGCCATACCGGTTCCAAGTATAAATAGCTCGAGTATAAGTAAAAATATTAGAAGCCAAGACAGAGTAGGGTATATTCCATTAGCAAAAGCAAAAATAATAACCACGACCATACTTATTGAGAGATTGATTAGTGCAGAAACAGTGCTAGCCACAACTACCAGATAGCGAGGTATGCTAATTTTGCGAATCAAATCGCCATTTGCAACAACCGAACTTGCACCAACCATTGTTGTTTCAGCAAAAAAATTCCAAATGACAATTCCCAGCAACAAAGATACGCCATAGTGCTCGACGCCCTTACCTATCGGAGCAACATACGTGAACAGGATATACAGTACCCCAAACAACAGTAGTGGTTTTAAAACTGACCAAAAATAGCCCAGTACAGAACCTTGATATCTGACTTTAAAGTCAGTTGATACCATTTCTCTCAAGATGGCACGATTTTTATCTGTTATGTATCTCATGCTTATGCAATTATACGTTATTTTCCATCTGCGATACACTATATAGACAAGTGTCAAAGAAAATAGTAATCATTCGCAATGCTGCTCAGTATGACTTTGGAGGTGGTGAGCGATTTCCTGTGCTCCTTGCTCAGGAGTTAGAGAATAACAATTATCAATCCATAATATTTTCTAGAAACAAAAAACTATTGGAATTTGCGGCACAAAAGAATATACAAACAATCGCGAGTCCATGGTGGTCATGGCAAAATATGAGCGGGCTCCGGAAATTACTATTTCCCTTGTACCTCGTCTGGCTAGTTCTGCTGTTTGTTTATTACCTCGTACTTTTTGCACGCATACGACCTGAAGTAGTACATATACAAAGTAAAGATGACTTTGTATCAGCCTCACTTGCTGGAAAAATAATTAAAGCACGAATCGTCTGGACCGATCATGCAGATTTAAAGCATATATTTCAAAACGTCGAGCTCCCTTTACGCAATCCTATGGGCAAATTGGTGCTTTGGACATCTACATTTGCTGATGTGATAACCGTTGTAAGTGAAAGTGAGCGAAGACTGGTTACTGATGAGCTTAATCGACACGGCGCTGTGGTTGATAAAATTACCGTCGTGTATAACGGTGCATATGATGAACTCACAGAAAAACATGGTACAACAAACGCCGTTCCAAAAGCCCTTGTCGCAAGCAGGCTTGTGACAGACAAAGGCATTGGAGAGATAATCGAAGCGGTAATTAGTATTAATAAAGAGAAGCCAAGCCTTTTACTGGACATTATCGGGGACGGGCCAGAAAGCAAACAGTTTCACGAACTAGCTGCAGGAAATAAGGAAATATCATTCCACGGGCATCAAAATCACCCTGTCGAATGGATGAAACAAACTGACATGTTTATTCACGCCACGTATCATGAAGGCTTTAGTTTGGCGCTTGTCGAAGCTTGTATGATGCAGCTACCGATAATTGCTACAGAAGTCGGGGGTAATCCAGAGATTATTATTGACGGTGTAACCGGACTGTTAATACCCCCACATAATAGTCGCGCGATTGAAGATGCCATACATAGGCTGCTTAATGATCCGTCACTCCGATCAACAATTGCAGATTCAGCTCGTCAGTCATATGTTGATAAATTCCAGTTTGATAAAATTGTAAAAGAGAAATTTATTCCCATATATGAAAAAACTACTAATTGAAGCATCAGTCCTCGAGCAAGATCGTCCAAGTGGAGTAAATTATTTTACTGATGGCCTGGCGGGTGGGATTGAAGCGGTATCATCGGATACGCTTGATACGGGATATTTCTGGCTAAACTTTTTGCGACGAAAAAAAGCCCGCAACCAATACACAGTAGAAGCTGAAAAGCGCGGAAGATTGCAACAAATCAGCCTGATACCACAAAAAATATATGCAAAACTGGTGTACTTTAACATTGCACCCCCTTTGTGGGTAGAGAAATCTGACTGGCTCCTGTTCCCTAATTTTTATATTTGGCCTACTTTCCGTTCTACAAAAAAGGCTGTCATCATACATGATTTATGCTTCCTACGATATCCAGAATATGTCGAAGATAAAAATAGACAGTTCCTCGAACAAGTTGCAATCCGATCGATGAAAGAGGCGGACCTCATAATCTCTAACTCTGAATTTACAACTAGCGAACTCATAGCTATTGGGAATGTGCCTGAGGAAAAAATTGTCACAATAAATATACCTGTCGATACAAAGGAATTTCTCCCAGAGCTCGATAAGGGTAAGAAACGTCTTACTGATCGATATAATATACATAAACCATATATCCTCTGGCTGGGAAATCTCGAGCCAAGAAAGAACTTAAACACTCTAGTAAATGCTTACTGTCAGCTCCCGGAGTCTTTGCGAGACACATATAGCCTGGTACTAGTTGGCAAGTGGGGATGGAAAGCGGAATCGCTTCGCGAACTTATAGATAAAAGACAATCAAAGGGTTTTGATATTATTACAACTGGCCATATCGATCAAGATGACAAAGCGACATTTTATTACCAGGCAACTGCTTTTGCAATCACGACACACTATGAAGGATTTGGCATGCAGTTACTTGAGGCTCTGCACTGTGGAGTACCTTCAGTGGCCGTCGATATCCCGGTTCTTCGTGAAGTCGGTGGTGACAGTTGCTTGTGGGTAGAAAAATCTGTAGAAGGCGTGTCTCAGGGTCTTAATATATTACTGACGAATGAGACAATGCGAAAGGATCTTTCAGAACGAGGAAAAAGACGTGCCAGCACATTCTCATGGGAGAAAACTGCGCGGGTACTGGTAGATCGTCTTCTGAATGACTAGCTCGTTGGTAAAAAATATTGTTTGCTCCATAATGAACATATGAAAAAGATTATCATCGATGCCCGGATAATAGATTCGTCTACCGGAATCTATATACAGAGACTGCTACATTTTTTAAATAAGAATCATTCAAGCGAATTTGAGTTTGTCATACTCGTTCCACAGAAATCTCTAGAGAAGTGGGCATCAGCGTACAGTAATCTGACAGTGGCCGAAAGTAACGAAGGGCCATACTCTCTGGCCGAACAAACCTCGTTCGTATCGACGCTAAAGTCACATGCGCCTGATCTCGTCCACTTCACCATGCCACAACAACCCTTTCTCTGGATAAAACCTGCAGTGACGACAATCCACGATCTGACGCTCGTACGATTCGACAATATCGATATCAACCCTTTCGTGTACAAAGTAAAAAAGGCTATTTTTGTAAGTTTACTCAGGGCTATCATGGCGCGCTCAAAGGCTGTCATTGCACCAACCCACTACGTCAAACAAGATATTGTTGATTATTTTGGTGCAAAATACGAGTCAAAAATCATCGTCACACATGAGGCGGGTGTACCCGTAGGCATAGATCCCGAGGTAATGCCGCAGTTTGAGAACAAGCGGTTTATATTTTCCGTGAACAACGCCTTCCCATATAAGAACATCAAACTCATCATCGACGGGTTCGCGGTTCTTAAAAAAAATCATCCTGACCTAATACTGCTACTTGCTGGCAAGAAAGACTTTTTCTACGGAGAGCTGGAGAAATATGTCGAGCAGCAAGCCATACCTGATGTGCATTTTTTGGGATTCATCAGTGATGGCGAAAAGCGCTGGTACTATAACCATGCGCAAGCCTATGTCAGTGCGTCACTATCTGAGGGCTTTAATATATCGCTCCTTGAGGCAATGTACGAAAACTGTCCAGCCGTCATCAGCAATGCATCGTGCCACCCTGAAGTCGGTGGCGATGCTGCACTGTATTTCGACCCACATTCTGTCGATAGCCTCGTCGAAAAATTAGACATGGTGCTGACGCAATCCGGTGTACGAGAAGATTTGATCAAAAAAGGGAAAAAGCGAGTCACAGAGTTTTCTTGGGAGCGGATGGCAGAAGAGACGGTTGCGGTGTATAAGAAGTCTTTAGGAGAATAGTGTAGATTTTTCATTACAAAGGGTCGCTTGTTCTTGCGCTACAAAGAAGGCAATATTTCAACTATAGATATGCAATATAGCGTCATCCAGACTACTGCATGTGAGCCGTAGGCTCACGATCCCTGATACTTTGTGCCGACAAAGTATCACAAAACTCCTGGGCGGCTTCACTACCTCGGGTTCAGTTGTATCTCATGGGCTGGCGCTGCGGGACTCCCGTTGGTCGGCCTGTTTATAATAATTACTTAGCTACTAATAAACAGGCACGTCCTCGCGCATTATTCAGCTCATTCGCTACTCCTTCACAGCGTGATAGTTGCAGATGCCCAGACCCACAGCGACAAGCTGCGATTATCCGTCAACTTTGACTGTCCTGATTCAGATGTTGTTCAAAGACACAATCTTACCAGTCGAGGACTGTTTGAGGGAGAAGGGACTGCCACTGGCAGTCCTGAAGAGTGAGTTCCGCAGACGATTGTGTGCTTTGACAACAGATGAGTCACGACAAGGAGAACATGACTTGAGTTTTTTGTTACTTTTTGCGTCAAGGTAAAAAGTAAGCGCTGCTTCTGTCGCCACAGAAGTGTGATTCGTTCTTGGTTGCAAGGATATGGAGAGTTATTCTGTGATCTTTTTGGGATCATCTTCCACAGGACTCATGCGCAACTTGCTTGATATCAGAGCGCTCATTTGACGTTGTGACTCTTCGCGAAGTTTTTTAAATCTCTGGGCTTTATCAACACTATCGGTTATCATCATCGAGTTAAGACTCTCAAGGTTTGATAGCACTGTCAATTGCTCAATTGTCGCCGTATCTCGTATGTTCATTTTTTTAGGAATTTTTTTGTTGTTATTGCGCCACTCTTTCGCCGTCATGCCAAACAGAGATATGTTGATGAGATCTGCTTCAGAAGCATATAAAATACCCTCACGATTTTTAGGTGTTTTAGTGAGAGGAATTAGTACCTTCTTGACTGCATCTGTGTGTAGCCTGTAGTTAACCTTCGATAGGAACCTTCTATAGTCCCAATGGACAAGCTCTTCCTCTCGCTGCTTGAGTCTCTGAAACTCCTTAATAATAAGGAGTTTAAATTCTGGACTAATATATGAACCGAATTCAAACGCTATGTCTTTATGCGCAAAGGTGCCTCCACCATATCTTCCCGCCTTAGAAACTATTCCGATTGCACCAGTAGAATCTATCCACTTCTTAGGGGTTAAATTAAAGCTGTTGAGTCCTGCTTGTTTTCGATAATTATCAAATTCTTCAGAAGAGAACCCTGGATTGTTCATGGTTTCCCATACACCGAGAAACTCAACTGTATTCCTATTTCTCAGCCAGCTGTAAATGGCTTGGTCTCCACCATAATTTTTCACCATATCCGTAAGACATATGTAGTCTTGGTTATGAATCTTTAGAACTTTGATCAAGCTGTCACCGATTTCTAAATTCTCTACGCGTTTTGTCATAATAAACCTTTCATATTTAAATATTACTATTTAAAAGGTTTAAAATCAATCTGTTCTTTTCTTCTATATTTTTAAAGGTAACGGATCCGTTACCTTTAAAAATACAATTATTAGAATTCTACTCGGCCTTTTTACTAAGCACAACGTGACGGTCACGACCTTCACCCTCAGAGTGAGTATCAATGTCGCTATATTCGGTCACAGTCTTGTGCACGATTCGACGCTCGGCAGCGTTCATGGGCTCAAGATGACTCGGTTCGCCTGAAGTACGAACACCTTCGATCCACTCGCGAGTTTGCTCGGCTAGTCGGTCATACCGATGCTTTTTGTAATCTGCAATGTCGACGTTGACACGGTTGAGCTCGGCGTCTTGATTCTTGAGTGTCGTTGCAATCATAAACTGCAGGCTTCGTAGTGTCTCGCCGCGCTGGCCAATCAAAAAGCCGTTGAGGTGTGTAGAGGGGACATGTAGCTCGATAACTTCCTCGTCAGCCGTCGCGTGGACTTCGGTATTAAGCCCAAAAAACGACAAGAGATCCTCGAGGTATTTTTTTGCGTAGCTGATCGATGCTTCGCGGTCTAACCCCTCTGGACGATTTGGTCCGTCCATTATCGTACCTTGCTCCCTTTGCGACGCTTTTGAATAGGTTTTGTAACATTCCGCTCAGACGGTTCAGATACAACAACCTCTGCTTCAACAGCATTTTCGGCACGTTTACTAGTAGACGTCTTGGACGATTTGGAAGATTTCGCAGATTTTTTCGAAACCACTGTCGGTTTGTCAGCAAGTTTTTCCATGTCCTCGACATCTTCATCGAGTACTTTACGCTGCTGGATGACGGCAACGATACTTGATGCAGCATAAAAGAGGAGTAAGGCGCCAGGTATTGGGATGAGTATCATTGATCCAAGAGCAATCACTGGGATGATTTTGAGCATGCCATTGCTCATAGCCGCTGTTACGTCGGCTTGATCGGCTGATTTACCAGATTGAGCTGTTTCTCGCAAAATATCACGTAGCTTTTTACCATCTGTTGACTGTGGTGTGATTTGTTTGCTCTGGTACCACTGAAAAGCTGTGGCAACAACGGCAATCAGTAGTGCCGGTGCATACACATCACCATTTGATAGCACCGGACGAGTCAGGTCAACTGCGCGGAAAAATGTTTCGTTTAGGTTGCGTGGATCAGCAACAATCGCTGCTATTGGGTCGAGGCCTTTCATGAACTCATAGAAAAAGCTAGAAAGACGTTCTCGATGGTTAGAGATCATCATGATCATCTGATAGAGTGCGATAAAGACAGGCAATTGGACAATCAGCACACCAAGGGGCGCAAACGGATTGATACCACGTTCTTTATATAGCTCCATCATCATCTGACCTTCGAGCTGCTTGTTGCCAGCGGCCTTTTGTTTGATCTTTTTGAGCTCAGGCTGGATAGCGCGCTGGAGTTTCGTCTGGTGTAGCTGCTTTTTTATCAGCGGCCACATCGCGAGGCGCACTAAAACAGCGAGCACAATAACAGCAATACCGAAATCGTTACCCGGTATGACAGCATAGAGTGCCATCAAAAGGTTAAATAGTGGTTGGACAACGAGCGTATCAAATAGGGACATTGATGGATAACCTCAGTTAATTCTATGGTCTAGTATATCACGACTATGAGGGGTCGCGATCGCTACGAAGGCTTGTTTGGAGCAAAACGAGTAGCTCATGGTTGAGGGTATTGTGATCGAGCACTAAAATCTCAGGTGATGTAACGGTAATTGTAATATCTTTGACGACTGTTTGCTTTGCAAGCTCATGTCGCACAATATTGAATAACCGGCGGCGGATGCGATTTCGTTTGACTGCAGCTTTAAACACCTTTTTAGATACGACAATCGCCACGCGACTCGCAGGGGACCTAGTATCGATACTACGTACCATCATGTACCGTCCACGAACTGGTTTGCCGTGTTGCATGACGCGACGAACTGCACCTTGGGTATGGAAACGTTGTTGTTTTGGAAGCATATACTCTATGATGTCACAAAATGTAATTACCGCCCAGAGTACCTAGGCGGTAATTTGACACTATACGCGTAGTAGTATTAAATACTCATTTTTACGCGGCGCTTGAGGCGTCGTGCTTTGAGGACGAGACGTCCAGCCTTTGTGCTCATACGGGCACGGAAGCCGTGAACGCGAGCTCGGTGACGTGTTTTTGGTTGATGAGTTCGTTTAGGCATATGACCTCTATACTACCTCAAGAAGCTGTATTTCTCAAGTCCTTACCTTGCTTTTATCCGTTTTCGTGGTGTTTTAATATATGTTATCCACACATGTTGTCTACTTTTCCACAGTCATACCAGAGGTCAACGTGTCCTGTGTATAACTAGCACATCAGCAGCGCCTCTCCCTTGTCTCACTATATTTCAGGGTTGTGGAAAACCCTGTTTCTTCGGTATAGTTAAGGGTACCGAAAAGGAGGCGTGCGTTGACTACGGAGCAGCAAAAAGAGTTGTGGAAGGCAGTACTTGCGGAGATCGAGCTTGGGGTATCCCGTGCGGCATTCATGACGTGGTTTAAAAAAACCGACCTCAATCATGTAGACGATTCTGGTGTTATATATGTAACCGTGCCAAATATCTTTGCGAAACAGCAGTTTGAAGTAAAGTTCAACGATACTATCGTCACGATCTTGAAAAAACATGGTACGACTCCTCGAAAAGTTATCTACCAGATTGCGTCTGAACAGCAATCAAAATCGTCTGATAACCGTACATATTCTCCGACGGGTGGCTCAGTCCAGTCAAGCGCAACAAAAGCAGTACGCAAGCATCCCCTGCCCTCTGCAAGCCTCAACTCAAAATACAGCTTTGACAACTATATCGTCGGTAGTAACAACGATCTTGCCTATGCCGCCTGTCAAGCTGCCGCCTCATCACCGGGTACAAAATATAACCCCCTCTTTATCTATGGAGGTGTTGGACTCGGCAAAACTCACCTTATCCAGGCAGTCGGCAATGAGATCATCAAGAAAAAGCCAGAACTCAAGGTGTTATATATTAGCTCGGAAACCTTCGTCAATGAATTCCTCGATAGTATCCGGTTTAAGAAAAAGGGGTTTGCTGACAAATATCGCTCGGTTGATGTGTTGATCGTCGATGATATGCAGTTTATTGCTGGTAAAGAAAAGACACAGGATGAGTTTTTCCATACATTTAATGCGCTCCACCAGGCAAACAAACAGATCATTATCAGCTCAGATAAACCACCGAAAAGCATCCCTACCCTCACCGAACGTCTCCGGAGTCGGTTTGAATGGGGTATGGCGATCGACATACAGATGCCTGATTTTGAAACCAGGTGTGCAATCATCGAAGCGAAAGCTGCATTATCCGGCGTCGACCTACCCAGGGACACAACAGAATATATCGCAAACTCAATCAAAACCAACATCCGTGAGCTCGAAGGGGCGCTCAACCAACTCCTAGCGACAGTCGAGCTGCGGGGCTTGCAGCCAGATGTCCAAACTGCCAGTGGACTACTGGGTAATGTCAAAAAGATGCGACCAAGTCATGTCAGTCCTAAACAAATAGTCGACAAGACCGCCAAACACTTCCAGATAGAGATCACCGACATCCTGAGTCCAAAACGCGACAAACACATCGTCGTCCCGCGCCAAATCGCTATGTATCTACTCCGCAGTGAGCTCCATATGAGTTTCCCTCGCATCGCAGTCGAGCTCGGCCGCAAAGATCACACAACGGCAATTCATTCCGTCGAAAAAACTGAAAAAGCCATCAAACTCGATTTTGTTATCCGCGAACATGTGTCGATGATACGGGATTCGCTCTATGGATAAGCTGTACTATTTATGTGTACAAGGTGTGCGTAACCGATTGTACAACTACTGGCATAACCTGTGCGCGTTTGTCCCCGGTTGTATACAAAAGTACGCCAACCCGGCAGCCATGTGGACAGAACCGGGCTTGTACACACGTTATACAAGCAGCTTATGGACATGGTTATCCACACGGAAATTTCCGACAATACCAGTGGTAGATGTGGAGTTATCACCAGTATCCACAGCGCCTATTACTACGACTATTACTTATATAATAAGAAAGGAACTCATATGAAACTCGAAGTAACTCAGGAGAATCTCTCACGAGCACTCCAAACAGTCAGTCGTGTTGCACATGCAAAGACATCACTTCCAATACTCAATAATATTTTGTTCAAAGCAGAAAACAACAAACTAATCCTTGCTGCTACAAATCTAGAAATCGCAATCACTGAACACGTCGGTGCAAAGATTGCCCGTGATGGTGTGATCACTATCCCTGCGCGTCTCGTCGGAGATTATGTGGCAAACTTACCAAAAGGCATTATCACCTTGTCACTCGATGGTACAAAACTACATATCGAAACTGAGAACTACAAATCATCCCTCAATGGTGTCGTGGCAGATGAATTCCCTGCTCTACCAGAAATTGCCGAGGCCACTCAATTAGTTATCCCAGCTGCTCTCCTGAAACGAGCAATTCAACAAACTGTCCTGACGGTATCTCATGATGAAACGCGACCTATCCTAACTGGAGTCTATACTCACACTATTGATGGTGCGCTCTATATGGCTGGTACTGATGGCTATCGACTCAGTGAACGCCGAGTTATCGAAACCACAGAAACTATTTCAGCAATTATCCCAGCAAGCACACTCCAAGACGTTGTACGAGTATTACCAGATGATGTAGAGGAAGTAACCGTACTCATCGATGGTCAGCAAGCACAATTTTTGATCGGTGATGTAACAATAACGAGTCGACTCATCGATGGTAAATATCCTGATTATCGACAACTCATCCCGGCAAGTAACGAAACGAGCTTCCCTGCAAGTAAAGAAGAATTAAATCGCGTAGTCAAAATCGCGAGCCTATTTGCCCGTGAAAGTGGCGGCAGTATAACGATCACAACCGATGTTTCAACAAGTAGCGCATCGATCCACTCATTGGCCTCACAGCTCGGTGAAAATACTTCTGAGATATCGACCACACCGAGTAGTGACGGATCAATCACACTTAATTCACGCTATGTCATCGAAGCACTCGGTGTCACCGATACCAAAGATGTCGAATTTGGGTTTAGTGGCAAACTCGCACCATGTGTCATAAAAGGGGTTGGTGATAAAAACTATATTCATATCATCATGCCGCTGAAGAGCTAGTGACTGGAAGATGGCTAATGGAAGATAGAATATAGCCAATAGCAGAAGGTAGAAAGTAGTTGGTAGAAAGATAAATTAGTAGAAAAAAAGATGACCACATGAGTATCTCAACAATTCGGTTGCAACAATTTCGAAATTACCAGGATAGAACATTTGAATTTTCGCCTGGTGTTACGGTCATTACCGGCAATAATGGTATCGGCAAAACGAATATTCTCGAAGCACTCTATATCGCGAGCCTTGGTAAATCATTTCGTGATCCCGATGACCTACTGACGATGCACGATCAGTCGTGGTGGCGGATAGAGGCGCATGTCGACGATACTGTGCGAGATGTCAGATACAAAGATGCATCAAAAACTATTACTATCAACGACAAGTCGTATAAACGATTATCACCACAAGTCGCATTACCGGTTGTGTTATTTGAACCAGATCATCTCATGCTCGTGCATGGATCACCAAGTATGAGGCGCAGCTATATTGATAAACAACTCGCGCAATATACACCCGGTTATCTCACGATCCTCCGACGCTATGAACGAGTTGTGGCGCAACGAAATAAATTACTCAAACATCCTCATGTCGATAGTGACCAATTATTTGTATGGGATGTGTCACTGGCTGAGCTAGCGACAAAAATTATTATCAAACGAAGCGAGTTAGTATATGAATGGAATGATAGCCTAAGCGGACTCTATACAGCCATAAGCGACAAAGTCGATACGATACGCGTTGATTACAGTACAAGCCCAGACAACTACTCACAGCGGCTCCTGGAGACATTACGACGCAACCTCGACCGTGATCGAATGATTGGCACAACGAGTGCTGGTCCGCATCGTGATGATATGGTGTTTTATCTCAATGATATGAATATGGAACACAATGCTTCACGTGGTGAAATCAGGACGTTGGTCTTGGCGCTCAAATATCACAATGCTCAGCAACTTGAAACTCTATACAACACCCCGCCACTGCTGCTACTTGATGATGTGTTCAGCGAGCTTGATGAGACCAGACAACAAAAATTACTTGCGAGCTATACACGCAATCAAATCGTGATTACCACCACACATATCACGGAACAATTACGCCGAGACACTGTTTCAACAATTGCTCTTTAATTGTTAGTACAACGACGCTCTGACAAGTGTAAAGTTTACTGTGTAATCCTCTGGATTTTTTGTAACGGTCGCAAGCCATGTCTTAACGTCTACTTTATACCTCTCAATTGCTGCATCTCCACCACTCCGTTCATCGCTGGCAGAAGTCTTGATAGTTACGCTGAGTGTTTTAGTTGCTCTAGGGTCGTATACTACTTCAAAATTCTCCGACGAATACGGGAGATGGTTAAGAATGGGGTCGGATGGGGTTGATAAGACGGTAAACATATCCTCGCAGCCAAAATCACCATAGACTAATTTTTCCTTAGGTAGACACTTAACCACTGTTCCATACTCATCGAGGACTTCTTGAGTATCAGATGAAGGATCAACCCATTGATACGATACATCATACGACTGCTTAAGACTTTTGATATCTACAATAAAGGTCACTGTATGTGTTTTTATTTCTTCATTATATTTTTCTGAAAAACTTTTGTCGCGAATGACGATATCTTTTATAGAGTTACTAGAAACGGACGTGTCTGAGTTTAGATTCACTACACGAAATAGATCGTATTGGATGTAATCAATCTTTTCTTTATTTGATGACGAAACCTTAGTATATGAACTAAGATTTGAAATAGTTAGTTTTCCGTCATCATTCTTTAAAGTAGTGTAAACATACAACGCGATCATGAGTAGGACGAGGCCGATAAAAATACCAATCACGATAAATAACTTTTTTCGAGAATTTTTCATTTGATTGTCCATAGTTCGCCTTTCTATTTATTTATGAATGTTTCGATTGCGCCGGTATCAACACTTTCAGGATAGGCGAATTCGGTCGGTACCGGGCCTAACCATGTTTTCGGATCGGTGCGTTTACCGACACGTATAAATGCAGCGCCATCGCCAAATGTTACACCATCACCTCCGCCAGAGCCTCCAGCGCTACAACTCGCATGGGCTGTAATGATTGTATCCCCTTGTATACCGAGGACAATACCGGTGTGGCCAGCACCACCGTTCGAGGAGCTAAATGTAGAAAACACCTTTGGTTGAGAGCCAGTACTGACACCCTTGGCTGCAAGAGATTTAACAATTGCATTTCCATTACCGTCATTCATGGCAACTGGGAGGTCTGTGAACGCTTTGTTAAAGAAGTACGAGAATGTGACACAGTTCGAACCTGAACCTTGACACATACTCCAGAGAGCACCAGTTGTTGACGCGCTGAACCCATCAATGTTTTTTCCGTAGTTGATGACAAACCGTTTTGCTTGATCTTCGGACAGACCACCTTCGGTAAGTACACCACCAGCGCCATCGGTCCCACAGCTACCTGTACCAGAGATCCCTCCGGTAATAGCTGCATATAACACAAATGAACCATAATCGGCGTTGGCTGGGTATTGTAGTGTCCCACCGTTAGTTTTTATCTGACCCCACGTTGTCTTGTTGGTTGTTGGATCACGCTTCGGGTCTGCCTTATTCATGACATATGGTGATCCTTCACCTATTGAAGCTTGTGCTGCCGTGAACCCAAGGCGTAATGCTTGATCAACATACGCTTGAGCGACGCCATTATAGGCAAAGAATGTGTATTTAACAGCCGCGTCATCCCCTGTCTTTAATTGTCCTGCACGATCACCTGCTTTTGACTTTAAGAATTCTGCAGCCCAGTCAACTTGTTTTTGAAATCCAGCGTCATCGACTGGACCTGCGGGGTATGGACCACCTACTTTTTGAAAATCCCCAAACAGGCCTTCTCCGTTGCTGGGGTTAGTTCTCTTGAAACTCGATTCACGGTAATGAGTAACTGCTATCATCTGCCATGGTATGCCCGCCTTTTGCCCACCAATCTTATAAAACGGCGTATGTGCTTCGAGCTGTTGGAGTTGAGTGTCGTTGAAAATTGTTCTATTACGGTAATCCACGGGATTACTTACCGGTCCCGTAGATCCAGAGCTAGTAACCGAACAGCTAATAGCACAGGGCGTATAGAACGGTGGGATGTTGTTGTCGCTATAAAAATTCTCATTACACATTGTCTGAGCTGAAACGGGTTCGGGCATGACGACAGTACTGAATATAAGGACGAAGGATAATAGAGCGTACTGAATGATCTTGTTTATACTGGACATCGGTTTTGCCTCGATATATCTACATCCCAATGCCAGCTTTCGTATGAATACTGTTTGATACCAAACGTCGGTGCTTTACTATTAAGCCAACTCCAGACTGGGTCTGAGGAAGACATTCGCTGCGAGCAACTTGTCGTCGATCCAGATCCCGAACTTCCAAGTGGTCGATCGTTTAAGAAGAAGTCGATCGCTACGCCAATCTGGTGGTTGGAGCCTCCAGGGGCTGCATACTGACTACCGTCACCATTGCCTCCACCCGATGCTCCGAGTCGGAATGAGTCAGAAGCTCGTATGGTGATGCCATCTTGTTTTGCAGCTTTTGCGAGGTTTAAGAACTGTGCGGCAGCGCCTGCATTGATGATAGCGCCACCACCTATTCGTGATCCAGAGGCGTTTTGACCGAAGCCATCAATGGTAGAGATCTGGCAGAGTCGTATGGTTGGTTTGTTCGTTGGAACAAGGCTTCCGGTGTACTGAGTTTGTACTGTTCCGAGGTCTTTTACAGCAGGATCAGCAGGACATGCAACTGGTTTTTGTAGGTTATCAATATTGAGTGAGGGTGTAGTTATTGATTCATCTGAACTCAGAGATGAGGTAGCAGGCTCATCGTCATAACCATCTATCATTTGGGATATCTGGTAATCCATCGAAAATGCAGCAACTGCCTCTGATTCTGCCGTGAGATCTGCAGGATCAACCGTACAACCTGCAGCAGTATTATTCCATTCTCCATCAGCTATTGATTGTGACCCACAGCCGTCTAGATATGCTGCTAGATGCGTGTCCTCTCGAACTATGTCTTCTAAAGGTGCTTCTTCGACAATATCACCATCTTTTATCCAGTTTTCACCTTTGGAGTTGTTCCCGCTCGCAATAGCAATGGCTCTTTCAGTTGAGATATTTCCGGTGTATCCGTAACATGGCATACCCGCTGCATTAACTGCCGGAGTGGCTCCTTCATCCGCTGTCATGTAAAAGTTTTCTGCATATGTGCACGAGTTGTGGTACTCCGCTGCGCTAACAGTCGTCTGTCGCAACAGATTTGCGGGCAGATTGGCAACATATGTCATGAATGATGCAGTATAGTTACCCGTTGTACCATTGTTAATAATAGCCGTATTTACGGAGTTTACGATACTACCTAGTGCGGTATGTTTGCTCGATATATCAAATGGATTTAATGACGCTATATCCATTTCTCTTTGGAAATCCTCTTGTTCCGCTAGGATTTTATTATACGCAGTTATTTGACTTTCCCGTAGCACCGGTACGTTTCGGGCTGCAGCACCGGTAGATTTAAATATCATGGCCGATACGCCGAGTGCATCACCAAATTTCTCTCCTGGTTCGCCTGCCAGTACTTTATCGAGTTCGTCATTTTGAGCTAGTTCCTCGATCACTTGGTCGCTGAGGAAGCCGATGGTTGCGCTTACTATCCTTGCAACTACCTCACCGATGATTAACTCTGCGGCAACTTTGATTATTCCACCGATTACCGTAGCTGATGCCGCGACTGTTATCGCTGAGTTTGTTGCGATAGCTGCATACATCGCTTGTGAAGATAGTACTGTATTACATGTTGAACTTTTTATTCCGTTTTCGTTGATGCTTCCTACCAATCCCATGGCTGGATTTGTTAAGAGTTTATACCCTGGTGCAAACTCCGTTGATACGCCCGTCTTGTTCGTGTTCACTCCCATTTCATGTTTCAAAAATTTCGAATCAAGCGCGGATTTACCGTTTTTATCCTTTTCGGTCAATAGGCTTCCGACAGCATCAAGATCACTAGAAGAGATGTTTGAAAAGTAACTTGTTTGGTGCTTGACACCGGGACCAAGTGCCACATCACTGATGAGCGGTATAAGCCGGGCAGCTTGTACTGCAGCGACTCCAAAAGTAATCATCTGAGGGGCTTGGGTTAATACACATCCGCCAACAGCAGTGAGATATGTAACCCCTCCTTTTTTGCCACGAGCAAGCATTTTTTCACTCTTAAGAGTAATTTTAGCTGATGCCTTTTCGCGTAGTCCGTCCATAGCGGGCAACCTATCAGATACCTTTTTTGTGATTGCAGACAGCTTGGAGCCTGGTTTGTTCTTACCGTCAGCTATGCCACCGTCCCGTTTAATACTAAATCTGTCAAAGAAATGTTTTTTCATTACTCCTCCGCGCCACATCTCAAATCTTAGATTAAAAGCCCCCGATCGCCCAAGTATCCTGGCAGCTACCTTCGGATCATTTGCAAGATATCCCTTCATGTTTGGAGGCGTGATATTTTTACCATCGATTTCATAGACAGCAATCTTGCTATCTGGATATTTGCCAGTGGACTTTGATAAGTCATTTCCTGAAGCGTCCTTCGCTATCACTCCTTTTCTCGCAAGACTTTTCACGCCGCGAGTCGTAATACGGTTCATTTTACATTTAACCTTTTTACTGTCACACAGAGCATCGGGTTCGCTGAGCTTTACACCGAGTACCTTTACTATACGTCTCTGTAACGCTGACTCACCACCATTATTTGTACCTATCAGATTTTGTGCGAGATTTATTAACATGGTAGATGTTCCGATCCATGACAAAAGCCCCCAAACAAGCCCAATTGTCACAACACCTCCTATGACGCCGCCGCTTGTTTTGTTAACCTTGACTCTAGCGAGGAGTTTAGCTGCATTTGCTGCGAGCGGAGATCCTGAGGCAGATGCCGCCGCCATCGCTGCTTTGCCGGTTTTTGAGTCTCCGATAGATTTTTTGTCATTTTTGCCAGACTCTTGCTCAGAATCAGACAGTTTTTGTCTAGCACTGTCTATATTCTTGCGCTCTGTGGAATCATCAGCGGTTTGATGGTAATTGTCGGCGATGTTTTTAAATTTATCGTCGTAATCTTGTTCACTTTTATTTAGTTTTTCCTGTGTATCCAAGCTCATAGTGTAAGTGTAGTCCCATTACCTCTCATGGTCTAGTATTGCTGACCGGGATAATTTCCGGCATCTTGATAGGGTTGTTGTACCTGAGCTTCTTGCTGCATTTCTCGGACCTGCTGAGGATTTGTCGTAATAAGGCTTTGCTCTGTAGGACTAGCAATGATCTGGATATGGACATGATTTTGACCAGCAAAGAATAACCCCTGCCCGACTGGGAAATTAGCGAGACGCTTCTTTTCCTCTTCGGTGAGTTTAAACACATCGCTCAGTACATCTACCGCGCTGCTCGATTGCTTGAGGAGCAGCTGCATACTAGAGTTAGCAACGATGGCTCGCCCCATCTTACTGCTCATAAAGTCCTCGACATCTTGAGTGACCGTGGTAAGGCCCAAGTTGTATTTACGGGCACGTTTTGCGAGGCTATAGAGGAAGTTTGCTGAATCATCGTACTTCATGAGCTGCCACGCTTCGTCGACGATCAGCATTCGTTTGCGCTGATCGGTACGCGTCTTGTTCCAAATATGGCTGAGGACGATATACATGGCGACTGGTCGTAGCTCGTCTTCTAGGTCACGGATGTTAAATACCACCATGTTATTGTTGATGTCGATATTACTCTGCTGAGAGAAAATACCGGCAAATGTACCGCTCGTATACTTGCGTAGACGTTGAGCGAGCTGTGGACCACTTCCGCCCATGTGGAGGAGCGTTTCGTATAGATCCGAGATAGTAGGTGGTGTTGAATTGTGGGTCAATGGGTCACTGGTGATGCCAACGCGTGCGTACGTGTCGATGAGTGCTTGGTCGAGGTCGGCTTCTTCACTCGGAGCAAGTGATGGCATGATAGCACCGTTAGCTGCAACCTGCGAGCCACCGAGCATCAGCCGCAACAGGCCATGGAGTGTTACGAGATTTGCCCGCAGCGCATCATCTGCGTCCTCATTATCAACAACCCGTGGCAGGTCAAATGGGTTGATTCGGGTTTCTGAATTTAAACTAAGTCGTATATAGCTACCACCAACTGCTTCAGCAAGTCGTTGATACTCGTTTTCTGGGTCGATGATAATGACATCGCTTCCCATCATCATGGTACGAAGAGCTTCGAGCTTAACCATAAATGACTTACCGGCACCAGACTTTGCAAAGACCACCATGTTGGCGTTTTCAAGGCTGTACCGGTCAAAGATCACGAGACCGTTATTGTGCATATTAATGCCATACAGGACACCTTTTTCTTGGGTGAGGTCTGCGCTGGTAAATGGAAAGCTGGTGCTGATCGCGCCCGTATTCATATTGCGACGAATCTGCAGCTCATCATGCATCTGTGGTACGGTGCTGTTCAGGCCCTGTTCTTGTTGATTCGAGGCAACCTTACTGAGGACTAATTGTTGGCCGAGAATAGTTTCGACTTTGTGCTGTATAAAACTGAGCTCATCAAGACTGTCACCGTACATTGTGAGGTACAGACCATAACGGAAGAATCGTTCGGCACCAACTTGTAGCTGATCTCGTAACTCCTCGGCATCTTGGATTGCTGCTTGGAGGCCTGGGTCTCGGACACGGCCTTTGTCATTGTTGTCCATCATGGCGGCTTCAAGTCGAGTCACTTTTTTGCGCAAGTTGTTGAGGACTACCTGGCTCTCGACCGGGTAGATAAACATACTGATGTCGATGACTTCATCGAGGTTGATGATAGAGCTCAACCAACCTGTGTAAATTTCACGAGGGTATCCATACACGTAGAGTGTTCTACCATATCTTGTACCGAGGCGGAAATGCCCTGTTTGGACTTCGAGGCTACTCGGAGCGATCGTGTCTCGAAGCGTCGTGATGCCTTTTAAAAATTCTTGTTCAATCTCTTGTTGTTCACGGGCTCGCTGAGCCTCCGCGATCTCGATCACATCATTTTGCTTCTTACCACCGAACAATCCCATTACTCCTGACTCCTATCTAGATGAGGCTGCGGTGCAACACCTTGTCCTTTTTCGACGTAGGTTCCAGTCACAGCTTCAAAATCGACGAGTGGCTGGCGCACGGCAGTATCGGGGTTGTAGATATTGTAGTAGAGCGATGCAAGTTCTTTGGTACCCAACTGTGAGCTTTTGACACCCATTTGAAAGAGGCCGTTGACGACTGCATTGACTCGATTAGATATCTCTTCTTTGGCCTTGTTATACGTTGCTTGATCAATCTTCACATTTGTTTGCTTCTCTGGCTTGAAAAGTCCGGTAAATAAATTCTTACTCGTATTGACAGCGGTGGACATATCTCCTGCTGGATAATATGGCACCACGATAAAAAAGCTTTTATCCATGATATTTGCTTCTTGAGAAAGTTGGTCAATAAACCCAAGATAATCATCCATGAGGACTCCGAGTAGCATATTATCTTGATCACGGCGCATTTTTGAAAGCCTTTCCAGGTATGGTCCGATGTCTACCCGTTGAGATCGGATGAACACCTGAACTGGGAAATAAAGAGAATTTAAGAAGCTTTGATAGCTGTACTCTACTCCTTCACGCTCCCTATCGCTCATGAGATCAAAGTTGATCGACTGACAGGCGACGACGGCGCGGAAACTACCATCATTCATGACAGTCATGGCGTCACGAATCTCAGATATAAGGAGGCTGTTTTGGGAGCTGTTGGGGTTTTTTATAGCCTGTTGAGCAGGAGATGGCGAGGTACCAACAGCAGGAGCCCCAGGCATTACCCCTGGAGCAGCCGACGGCTGCGCTGAATTCTGTTGCTCTGGTTGCATTGTTACTCCACCCCTAGAGTTACGTACCCTATCGTAATGAGATTACCACTTCTTCGTCGTCTTCTAGACGATGCGCTTCCCTGGCTATCGCACTTATCGACAGATCATTATTGTTTGCAAGTCTCATTATATCAGGTGACGGCCCTACGTCGCTAGGCATAATTGGGGGTGGCAACACAGGTAATACGGGAGGCTGCATTTGTGGTGCTTGTTGTACGATCGGTGCGGGGCCACGAGGATCAACTACGTGCTGATGCATCGATGAGGGATATGGGCTATATGTAGGAGGTGCTATTGGCATGGCTGGAGCAACCGGTTGTATGTCGGGCGCTGGTGGTGCCAGAGGAGTAGTAACTATCTGCTGGGTCGGAAATGGTTGGAATAGCTGCGCAGGAGGAGCTATGGGCGGATGTAAGGCTCCCTGTATCTGATCGGTCATGTGCTGCTTACGGAGATGATCTTGTTGTTCAATGAGGCTATCAAATTGACGACCTATCCCTACAGAGCTATCCATGATGTCGTCTACCATGCTTGCTTCAGCGGTAATCGTATCATTGAGACTAGATAGAGCCGTACTTGTTACGCCTCGTGATGCCCAACCTTGGGTATCGATGACCTGTGCGAGGTATGAGAGTCGCTGTTGGGCTTCCCGACCACTTATGCGTGGCATAAAATCTTCGTCTTTTTGGTGGGGTGC
>JBDSLH010000035.1:0-4402 GCA_039916485.1 Saccharimonadales bacterium (SeqCode)
TTTGGTTTGGACTCGCCACCGGTGTTGGTCGGTGGTGACCACAGAGCTTCGATGATACGAATGAAATAGCTCATCATACCCCAGTCAGCATTGCCACCTGCGCCCTTCACTCTTTCTACGTATGAGCTCGCGCGGCGATGCCAGTCATCTGCGATAGGTCGTGCTTCAACCTGGATCCAGATCTCTTCGTCGTTGGAGTCAAGCTTGCCCAGCGTCGCAGTAATCCCGGCTAGCGGGTCAACCTCAAAACTCTGGAACGTCTTAATCGGTAACATTTCATTATCTGTCAATGTCAGATCGGCGGTATAGACGATAGGATGTTGGATATGACGTTTAGTATAATCCTCCTCTGCTTCGTGAATCTGAACAGAAGGATACTGTGCATAGATCTGGCCTTCAACAAAGTTCTGTAAATGCTTCGGGACCCATACATAAAATCGGATGCGCGTGCCGACAGCGGCTATTTCGAAGCTTATATGCTCCTGCCAACCACTATTTTCTTTTAGTTCACCCTTGTCGCGCAATATACCATGAAGGCTGGCAAACATTTGTTCGGCGGCTAACTCTTGCTTGTCATTTGCTTTTGGGATCTCGAGTACAAGTAATACGCCCTCGGTTGTCTCTAAATGGTCGGCGATTTTGTAATTTTTCCATGTGTAATACGCGAGTACCAAAACAAGAGGTACCCAAACATACCATTGCAATAAAAGATTAAATAGAAATCCTAAGACAGTTCCCATAGTCACTTTCTATTGTCCCTGAAAAGCGGTAGAAGCGCAAATCTGTTATGGCTTCTATAGAACCTTTTCGGGCTATTTAGTTGGCGTCTCGATGAGCGCATACGTTGCTTTTGCAACACGCTTGAATTCAGG
This sequence comes from Saccharimonadales bacterium (SeqCode), assembly GCA_039916485.1. GTDB lineage: Bacteria > Patescibacteriota > Saccharimonadia > Saccharimonadales > Saccharimonadaceae > JAPUDQ01. The sequence goes on from JBDSLH010000035.1 coordinate 873, forward strand.
CTTGCTCTGCAAGTTCAGAAGAATAGTTGTTTCTTTGACTTGTCGGTGCTTTAGTACGCGACGAACGATTTCATCTCGAGTCAATGGGCCAGCTTCTTTTTTGAGTATGTCACTGATGATATCGCTGACAGTACCTTTACTATATCCCCACTCATTGAGTGCATAAATACCACGGCCGATGAGCACAAATCGTTTGTCTTTGATAAGTTCATTGTGAATCGCCTGTGTTGTGACGTTTTTACGTTTGAAATCGCTGTCTTTGATAGATTTTGCGATGTCACTAAAGTGCATAGGTTGACCGTTATCTTGAAGGATGACGTAGATTTTGTCTCGAATATTCTTTGGATTGACCGTGGGCCATTTGTTGAGTCCCCACTGGTCTTTGAGTGATGACAAGTTTTTGCTGAGTGATGCAATTGCCCGTACTTGATCAGGGTGCTCATGGTTGAGTTTGTCGTGGAGCTCAGTAATGCTAAGCGGCTGACCATGTTCTTTGATGGTTTTAACTACTGCGTCGACATCACTCTTGAGCTTTTTCTCATCATGACGGTCTTTGATAGCAACACCATGGTGGTAATGGTCATTTTCATTCAAAACAGTAAGACTTGGTGCTAGTTCTGCAATAAATGCGACATGTGCGTGATCTCGATCACCAGGAGTTTTGTGAATGCGCTGAGTTAGATCGCTGACACGGGCTGTGCCACCCATTTCATGAAGATGTCGGATAAAGTGTTTTTCGATAGCTTGGACATTGTCAGCGTCTTTTTCGGCAGCAAGCTTGAGGCGTATGAGGATAGCCTTTTCAAGCTGTCGTACTCGCTCACGAGTGATACCAAGTAGATCGCCGATTTGTTCCAGCGTTTCTTTGCGGTCATGCAATCCAAAACGGCGTGCGATAATTTCACGCTCACGCTCACGCTCAATACTAGCAAGTACGCGATCAACAGTGTTCGCGGTGTTTACAGTCGTATCTTGGGCTGTATCGCTCATGTTTTGGTATCCTCTTTCATGCCATGTTGTTATAAATTCAATAAGATTTATATATGATTATAGAACAAATTTTGTAAATAGTCAACTAAATTCGTTATTTCACAACACAAATCTTGTATGTCTATTACTATAGCACATAGTTGGCGCTTATGGTAAATAGTATTTTAGGAGTATCTTATAGTCAGAAATGTTGCTTTGCTCGGTCGTTATTGAGTAGACAGCTTAATGTTTTTGTCGTGGTAATTTGCTGTATAACTCAGCGTAGCAACGCCTCCGAGCGATTGAAAAACGTCTGCACCATGTTCTATAACACGCTTACAAAGTGATTCAGCGTGGTCGAGATCGATCAAAATGTCCTCTTTAACAGACTCGGCTAGTTCAGAACGTATAACGTAGTCACGCATATCGTCGACTAACGGCAGATATTTTGGAGCAAGCTTCCTTTGTAACCGTGAATCTGGGTTGTGATTCAAGCCAAGACAGTTGTCGATAAAATCAGATAATTTAATTAGACAGGCTTTCCCCTTGCTCTTCATCAGTTCTTTTACGTGAGAGCGATAGATTTGTGGGCGTTGTTCTTGGGGCACTTTCTCTTTATCGTATAGAGGGTTCGATACTGCGTTAACCATTGCGGCTATTCGGTCACCGCGACCGTCACCATCGTCATACTTTTTTGCTATAGCTTTGAGCGCACGCTCGCGATGATCACGTTGCTCCTCGAGAGTTACTGCTTTTGGAACGTCGAGGCCCAATAACCGTTCGGGGTGATCTTCAACCACATCATGTAGCAATGCTGCAATGATGAGCTCGGGGTCGTCCCTAACATTAAAATGATCAGGGCTAAGAATACGTGTTGCCACCCTGAGTACGTGGGTGGCATAGGTGTGGTCGTCTCTACTATCGCCGGCATGATAGAGATGAACAATGTCATCGGCGAGGTTCATAACCTCAGATTTTTCGTCGTCGGTCCAGTTGGTCCGAAGGGTTTCTATGTAAAAGCGCTCAAGCAGGAGACCTTCCCCACCTTCGCGGGTTAGCTCTCTGAGGTGTAATTGAGCAATACGCTCAACATCGAGCGGGTGTTCCATGTATCATTATTAGCACAACGATATAGAAATCTCTAGCTTATTTTTTCTTTTTGCTTGCAAATCGTCGCTTTTTACCTGCAGCCGGTGCTTCTGCAAGCAATGTCTTGGCTTGGTTCTGAGTAATAGCAGTTGGTTCAGTGCCCTTCGGTATCTTAGCGTTTTTCTTGCCATCGGTGATATATGGTCCGTATCGTCCTTTGAGGACTTGAACACCATCACCAAAATCAGCAATTGTCTTCTCGGCTTCGGTTTTGAGCTTTGCTTGATAGAGCTCGAGTGCTTCATCGAGTGTAATAGTGTGAGGATCAAGGGGTTTAATACTGACAAATAGTTTGTCTATCTGTATATATGGTCCAAAGCGGCCGATATTTGCTTTGATGTCTTTGCCGTCCTCTGTTTGGCCGACGACACGGGGTAGTTTGAATGCTTCGAGAGCTTGTTCAATCGTCACATCTTCTATGCGAGCGCCTTTTGGCATTGGAGCAAATTCAGGTTTGGTTTCTTCTTCGGCGCTACCAAGTTGCAACATCGGTCCAAATCGACCGAAGCGTGCAAAAATCATTCAACCGCTCTTAGGGTCGGCTCCTACTTCGCGCATCGAGCCAACGGTGCTGCGGTCAATATCTCCTGATTTCTCGATCAGTGAGTGGAATGGTCCATAAAATTCTTTGAGCATCTTGTTTCGTTCCAGAGAGTCTGTGGCAATTTCATCAAAATGTTTCTCGACGCTTGCAGTAAAGCCATAATCAACAACTTGGTCAAAATGATCTGTTAAGAAGTCCGCGATTAGCTCACCTGCGGGCGTTGGCACAAGTTTGCCTTTGCTGGATCCGGTCTTTTCGGTCTCGATGGATCTCTGGACGTTGCCGGATGCTGTCGCTAATACGATGACTTCGCGCTCTTCACCTTCACCTTCACCGCGTTCGACGTATCCACGTGTTTGGACAGTATTAATGATAGTGGCGTAGGTACTTGGTCGTCCGATACCGAGTTCTTCAAGTTTTTTGACGAGGCTACCTTCTGTGTAGCGTGCAGGTGGGCGTGCAAAGACCTGGCGGCCCTCAGCCGAAATCATATCTAATGTGTCTCCGGATGCAATATTTGGTAGTAAGGTATCGTCTTTACCTCCGCCATATACAGCTAAAAATCCTGGGAATACAATGACTTCGCCTTTGGCTACCAAGTCCTGTTTGGCTGCTGATACATCGATGGTAATCTCAGTTTTTTCAAGCTTCGCGGGAGCCATTTGGCTAGCAAGTGTGCGTCGTCGGATCAAATCATATAGTTTTTGGTCGTAGCTATCACCACTTGCTATCTCGAGGGACATATCTGTTGGACGAATAGCTTCGTGAGCTTCCTGGGCATTTGCGGACTTCGTTTTAAATGCTCTGACTTGGACGTACTCCTGGCCATAGGTTTTCTCAATATAGCTTGCAGCTGATGCTATTGCTT
>JBDSLH010000036.1:0-6037 GCA_039916485.1 Saccharimonadales bacterium (SeqCode)
CGTTTGTGTTTGATCCAAAGTTTGATAACGCTGCACACTCCGACCCACGTATGAAGCGCTTGCGGCCATCAACTCGCAAAGAAGCATATGCTGCCGACATCACGTACGGTACAAACAATGAGTACGGATTTGACTACCTCCGTGACAATATGGTGAACGAAACAGATTTGCTCCGACAACGCGAGTTACATTTCGCTATTGTCGACGAAGTTGACTCAATCTTGATCGATGAGGCGCGGACGCCACTTATCATCTCAGCTCCAGCAAGTGAAAACCCTGAGCAGTATATTCGATTTAGTAAAGTGGCATCATCTCTAAAACCGCAGCATTACATACTCGATGAAAAGCGTCGCTCTGTCAGCCTTACTGATGAGGGTGTCGAAAAGGTCCAAAAACTACTTGGCGTGAAAAACCTATATAGTCCAGACCATGTCCGCTCGGTCTACCACATGGATCAAGCACTCCGTGCGCAAGCGCTATTCCGCCGTGACAAAGACTATGTCGTTACGACCGATGGTGAAGTGGTCATTGTCGATGAATTTACTGGACGACTGATGCAAGGTCGTCGATACAACGAAGGCCTTCACCAAGCGATCGAAGCAAAAGAAGCAGTTCAGGTACGTGAAGAAAGCCAAACTCTGGCGACAATTTCATTCCAGAACTATTTCCGCCTCTATGACAAACTGAGTGGTATGACCGGTACGGCATTCACTGAAGCTGAGGAGTTTCAGCAGATTTACGGACTCGATGTTATCCAAATCCCGCCAAACCGTCCAATGGTTCGTAAAGATTTCGTTGACAAGATTTTCAAAAGTGAAAAAGGCAAGATCACAGCACTGGTTGCTGATGTCAAAGAATTGAGCGAACAAGGAAGACCGGTACTTATTGGTAGTGCTAGCATTGCCAAAAACGAATTGATTGCCAAAGCGCTGACAAAATCCGGCGTCAAACACGAATTACTGAACGCTAAAAACAATGAGCGTGAGGCAGCAATTGTTGCAAAGGCTGGAGAAAAAGGCGCCGTAACACTAGCAACGAACATTGCAGGTCGTGGTACAGACATTGTGCTCGGTGAGGGAGTCAAAGAACTCGGCGGGCTTGCTGTGATCGGTTCTGAGCGACACGAAGCCAGGCGTATTGATAACCAGTTACGAGGTCGTGGTGGTCGTCAAGGTGACGCAGGGACAACGCAGTTTTACGTCAGTACCGAGGATGATCTGATGCGAATTTTCCAAGGTGAGCGAATCGCTGCACTTATGGATCGACTAGGTGTCGAAGACGATGTGCCGATTGAGAACAAAGCAGTCAGTAAAACGCTCGAGTCAGCTCAAAAACGAGTCGAAGGTTACAACTACGACACACGTAAAAATGTTGTTCAGTATGACAACGTCATCAACCGTCATCGAAAAGTTGTCTACAAGATTCGTCGCTTGATCCTCGAAGGTGAAAATATCAAACCTGAAATTGAACTCTTACTTAAAGACAAGGTTCGTGACTTAGCTGTAGTACCGAGCAAGAATAACCCACAGTTTGTAGAACAGTTTGCATCATTTATCCCAATTAGTGAAAAAACTATTGAAGAGATCGGCAAAGAGAAAAAGGATAAAAAGCGATTTACTGACGCATTTGAAGCAGCAGAAAATTTCTACAAAAAACGTGAAAAAGAACTTGGCACTGATCTCATGCGAGGACTTGAGCGTGACGTGTATTTGCAGATTGTAGACGTACTGTGGATGCAGCACCTCGAGAACATGCAGCATTTGCGTGAAGGTATCCATTGGAGGAGTGTTGGCCAGCGTGATCCGCTTGTCGAATACCGCTCAGAATCTCAAAAGCTCTTCGAAAGTCTCCAACGAACGCTGCGAGATGAAGTGCTCCGGACTATTATGAATGTTCGCAAAGAAGAGCTTCGACCCGCTAAGCTCGTTGATGATGAATATGAATCTGAGCTGACTCGGGCTGCAAAATCAGCCATCGAACAAGGAGTAAATGAGCTCGGAAATCCTACAACGCACACTGGTGATGATGACTTCAAAATCAAAAAGGCTGCGTCACAAAAAGTCAAAGCCGACAAGAAAAAGACAGCCAAGAAAAAGCGTAAAACTACTCGCGCCAGTCGAAAGAAAAAGTAGGAACGGCATTGTATGAAACATACCGTTAACGAACTAGAGCTCCGCAACGGTGCTCGAGGCTTGCTCATCCATGTACCTGGTGCACAGGTGATGAGTACACGTGTACATTTCCGTGCGGGGACTCGGTATGTCCGAGATAAATCAGTCGAAGAAACAGCTCATCTCATGGAGCACTTAGCGTTTGGTGCAAACGCACGATTTCGTGATGCTGCTGAATATGATGCCGAATTTACTAAAAATGGTGCATATTTTAATGCCACCACAGCTGATTACAGCATGGTTTACATGACTGATTGTGCTGATTTCGAATGGGATCGAATACTCGAATTGCAGCAACTCAGTATTACAAAACCGCGCTTTATCGAAGAAGAACTCAAGGGTGAAGCAGGTAATGTCCGTAACGAACTTAATGGATATCTTAACAACCATATGTGGGTCCTATGGTCCAAGATGGCACAAGTCCTCGGTGAGGATGTGTTGACGTGGCAGGAGCGAGTTAAGACGATTAACAACGTCACGATTGCTGATATCCGTGAACACTATAAACGAACACACACGCTTCAAAACATGCGATTTGTGATTGCTGGTGACCTCACTGGTCGTGAATCACAGATCGAATCTATGCTGGAAAGTTGGGAGCTGCCTCAAGGGGAACGACTGAGTATCCCGGTTGATGAGCTCCACAGAGCAGACCCACTCGTTATCAAGCGCAAAGAAGCAACGAACTTCACGTTTGGATGGAGTATGGTTGTACCACGTCGGCTGAGCGATGCCGAAGTCGATGCAATGCAGTTTGCGGATCATATCCTCAATGGGACATTTCGCTCTCGTATATTCGGTGGCGCGCGCAAGAAAGGACTTGCATATGGAATGTGGTCCACGGCCAACGCCAACGAACACAATAGTACCTGGGACTTTGGAACCGAGCTTGAACCAGAAAGCGCTAAAGAACTATTCCAACTTATCGGACGTGAAGTAAAGGCTGTCATCGATGGCAAAATCACCGACGAAGAAGTTGAGTCCGCTCGACAATATGCACTCGGAAGGCATCAAATGGGTGCGCAGACAGTCGGAAATATTGCTCGGTGGTATGCAGATAGTTATTTCTTTGACGGCAGGATCAGTGATTATGAGCTTCGTCCGAGCGACATACAGGCTGTCACGAAAGACCGCATCGTAGAAACAGCTCGAGAATTCATCACCACTGATTGCTGGCTGCTCGGTGGCGTGGGCAATATCGATAAAGCATTTGTAGAAGAATTAAACGATATTTTATCACCATTATTTGAAAGGTAAGGTTGCATGAGAGTAGCAATAGCAGGCTATGGGGTAGAGGGCGAAGCGAATTATGCCTACTGGAGCGATCTTGGTCATGATGTAACGATAGTGGATGAAAAGCAAACACCAGATAAACCTGTCCCACCAGGGGCTAAAGCACTACTCGGCGAAGGTGCGTTCCAAAAATTACACGATTTTGATCTCGTGGTCCGCACGGCGAGTTTACCTCCGGAGCATATTAAAACCGATGGTAAAATATGGTCGAGCACCAACGAATTTTTTGATAAATGTCCTGCACCGATTATCGGTGTTACCGGTACCAAAGGCAAAGGTACGACAAGTAGCTTGATCGCAAGTATATTGAAACAAGCCGGTCAGACTGTTCATTTACTCGGCAATATTGGCACGCCTGCACTATCGGTTCTCGGTCAAATACATAGAGAAGATATTGTTGTTTATGAATTAAGTAGTTTTCAACTTTGGGATCTGACAATGAGCCCACATGTTGCAGTTGTGCTGATGATTGAGCCAGACCATCTTGATATTCATTTCAGTCTCGATGACTACATAAAAGCTAAGACCAATATTCGCAAACATCAAACCGCTGATGATATTTGTTTTTATCACCCTACAAATCCGCATAGTGCAAAGATAGCAAAATCAACAGTGCTCGGAGAAATAGAACGGTATGCTCATGTTGAAAAAAACAGTGCATACGCGAAAGATGGTTTTTTCTACGTACATGGTGACAAAGTTTGTCCGATATCGGCGCTACAAATACATGGTGCGCACAATATAGAAAATGCCTGTGCCGCTATCTCTGCAGCACGTGTGTTTACCGTCGACAACATGGCGATAGAACGCGGCTTGCATGATTTTACCGGGCTGCCACATCGACTACGCTATGTCCGCAAAGTAGATGAAGTTACGTACTATGATGACAGCATCGGGACGACTGGCGGTTCGGCAATTGCAGCCATGAATGCATTTTGGGAACCAAAAGTAATGATCCTTGGGGGCTCTGATAAAGGCGGTGACTATCGAGAACTTGCAAAAGCAATTGCAGGTAGTACGAGTATTCGATCAATAATCCTAGTCGGTAGCAATGCTGACAAAATCCACAAAGCTCTTGCTGAGGAAAAAGTAGTCGCTGGGGTTACCGTTAAGGGTGCTATCCCTATGAATGAGGTTGTCGCAACAGCAAAAGACCGAGCACAGCCCGGTGACGTAGTTATTTTGAGTCCTGCAAGCGCAAGCTTTGATCAGTATAAGAGCTATTCTGATCGCGGTGACCAGTTTATCGCAGCCGTGGAGTCATTATAAGATATGCAGCCTCTTGATCGACGTGCACAGCAACTCCAGCAACATATCGCCGAATCCTACGAGCGACTCCATATCGATGCTAAAGCAGCCGAGCTCACACAGATCGATGAACAATTAGCTGAAAGCGACGTTTGGAACAACCTTGAAAGGGCCCAGATGCTGAGCAAACAGTCTGCGAGCATTCGTGGTCAGGTGGAGCCGTGGCAGACACTCGCTATGCAGTCGCGTGACATTGTAGAACTGATGGAAATAGGTGACGACTCAATGACACGTGAGTTTACTGAGCAGCTCGATGGACTTGAGCGAGATTACAACGGGCTTAAAAAAGATTTACTATTCCAAGGTGAATTTGATGACCACAATGTCATCCTCAAACTCAGTGCTGGCGCAGGTGGGACCGACGCGCAAGACTGGTGTGAAATGCTCGAACGGATGTACCTCCGATGGACCGAAAAAGCCGGCATGAGCATTGATCTTATTGAGCGAAGTATGGGAGAAGAGGCTGGTATCAAGAACGCTACCTATAGCGTATCTGGGCCATATGCCTATGGCAAAATGCAGTCCGAGCACGGTGTGCATCGGCTGGTCCGTCTCAGCCCTTTTAATAGCGACAACCTCCGTCAGACGAGTTTTGCCCTCGTCGAAATCATGCCAGAAATTGATGCGCCCGATGAAATAGTAATCGATGATAAAGAACTCAAGATTGATGTCTATCGCGCTGGCGGTCATGGCGGGCAATCGGTTAATACGACAGACTCAGCTGTGCGTATCACGCACCTCCCGACAAACACTGTAGTTGCAATTCAAAATGAACGTTCACAATTGCAAAACAAAGAGACTGCCATGAAGATATTACGAAGTAAACTCGCGCAGATGCAGCTAGAGCAACACACCGATTCTCTATCTGAGCTTCGAGCAGGCGAGTCAGCTAGCTGGGGTGCACAGATCCGTAATTATGTGCTCCATCCATACACCATGGTGAAAGACACGCGTACTAAGCACGAAGATCATGATGCTAGTGGCGTGTTAGATGGCAAACTCGACGAATTTATCGATAGTTATTTAGAGTCAAAAACCGAAATTTCTTAATACCACTATTTTGAGACATGAAGACGGCCCGGGGATTCCCCGGGCCGGCCTCACCAAACAATTTGTCACTCGACCATCCGATCTACTGCACGACGACTTGGTTTCGTCCAACCGTCAGGTAGCTGAAGATCAGACGTGCGTCCCGTTCGTTCATGTTGACACATCCGTGACTGCCGTATGTCCCCGTGGGGCCATAACCAGCGGCCATGAAGCCC
>JBDSLH010000037.1:0-34027 GCA_039916485.1 Saccharimonadales bacterium (SeqCode)
TACGATGGGAGCTGGGGCAGATGTCAACGCATTCTTTGGCATAGCAACAATGGTCATCGCAATTCCGACGGGTGTCAAACTGTTTAACTGGTTGTTTACGATGTACAAAGGCAGGATTGAATTCACAAGTCCAATGTGGTGGTTTATGGGTTTTGTGATCACATTTACTATAGGCGGCATGACAGGTGTTCTCCATGCCATTCCAGCAGTTGATTTCCAGTTACATAATAGTCTGTTCCTCGTAGCGCATTTCCATAATATGTTAATTGGTGGAGTAGTATTCGGATATTTTGCAGGACTGACATACTGGTTCCCAAAGCTATTTGGGTTTAAGCTCCATGAAGGGTTGGGGAAAGCAGCTGCCTTATCATGGATTCTCGGATTTGTAGTAGCATTTACTCCACTCTACGCACTTGGTTTGATGGGCGTAACCCGGCGGCTTGATCATTATGATCCAAACCCAGGTTGGCAAGCACTGTTTATCGTTGCGGGCATTGGACTACTGATCATATTATTCGGGGTGTTCCTACAAATCCTCCAGCTTGCATATAGCATATGGAAACGTAAAACACTTGCCGTGGGCAGTGATCCTTGGAATGGTCGAACACTAGAGTGGTCAGTGCCGTCTCCTTCGCCGAGCTATAATTTTACAGCAATTCCTACTGTCACAAGTCGGGATCCATTTTGGGAGTACAAGCAGCGTAATGTTATTAAAAAAACCGTGTATGAAGATTTCCATGAACCAGTTAATACAAGCGTGGGCATGGTTATTGCACTCATCGCTGGCGTTGCTGGCTTTGCTGTCATCTGGCATGTATGGTGGCTTGCAGCTATAGGAGTAGTGGCTATAATCGCGGTCGTGATTATACGATCATTTGCAGAAAATACTGAACACCTTGTCACGGCTGACGAAGTAAGAGCCATGGTTGGAGGAAGAGCATGAGCCTAAAGCACGATTTAGATACCGAGACAGTCTCCCTAGGATTCTGGATCTATCTGATGACAGACTGCCTACTGTTTGCATCGCTCTTTGCAACGTATGCTGTGCTGCGGAACGGTACAGCGGGTAGCGTCTCAGGGAGCGACATATTCGATATGAACTATGTGCTATGGCAAACACTCGCCCTTTTGACGAGCAGTGTGACGAGTGGATTTGCTTTGTTGTCAGCCCGGGCAAGACAGTACAATTCGACCCTATTATGGCTTCTCGCGACGATTATCCTTGGAGCAATCTTCCTCGGCTTAGAACTCAACGAGTTTAGAACTTTGATCTCAGATGGACATGGCTGGCAAACAAGTGCATTTTTGAGTGCATTCTTTACGCTTGTAGGTGCACATGGTCTACATATCATTAGTGGCCTCATATGGGCTACGGTGCTCGTATGTGCGTTTGTCATCAAAGGCATTACAGAACGAACAATCAAAAAACTCGTTTTATTTACGCTGTTTTGGCACTTCCTGGATATTATCTGGATCTTTATCTTTACGTTTGTATACGCCATAGGGAGCGTCGGATGAAACGTTTGCGAACGCAGTATCTGTCATACACCATTGGGTATGCATTATCACTCATATTTACGCTGAATGCATACATTGCAGTCACACAAACAGACGATGGGATCACATCAGGTTTGATCGTTCTCCTTGTTGGACTTGCGGTTGCGCAGTTAGTCGTCCAACTTGTGTTCTTTTTGCATCTTGGACGAGAGTCGAAGCCTAGGTGGAACGGCATGGCGTTCATTACAATGTGTATGGTTGTGTTCTTTATAGTTGCCGGGTCAATCTGGATTATGAATAGTCTTGATTACAATATGATGGGTGACCATGTGGATACAATGATTGTTGAGGATGAAGGAATCCATCGCCATTGATGCAAGGAATTCGTGCATATTATCGCTTAGCTAAACCAGGCATTGTATATGGCAACACTGTTGCTCTTGTGGCCGGGTATATGTACGCTGTTCTTGATACACAGCAATTCAGTGTAGTATCTCTAACACTAGCTGTGCTGGGTACTGCTCTTGTAATGGCTTCTGCCTGTGTCGCAAATAATATCTTTGATAAGGATATAGATGCTTATATGTCACGCACGAAAAAGCGAGCTCTTGTAACACAGGATATCTCGATTTCAGCAGCATCTTTATATTCGATTATTTTGCTCGGTTCGGGTCTATACGCACTATATATGATTAGTGGCTTTGCAATGATACTTGGTCTATTTGGCTGGGTAACCTATGCACTCGTATATACCTATCTAAAAAGAAAGACCTATCATGCCACGCTGTTCGGAACCATTCCGGGCGCAGTACCACCGATACTAGGATATGTCGCAGGAGAAGGACAATCTTGGCTATGGACAACAGGCATTTTAGTATTAATGATTGGATGGCAGATGGTACATTTTTACGTCATTGCAATCTATCGGTATAATGATTACACCAAGGCTGCCGTGCCAGTCGTTTCTCGTGTTCTAGGTATTAAGCAGACAGTTCGTGCCATTGAATGGTGGGTGCTGTTGTCGATTATAGGTATTATCATACTTGGTCTGATCAACGCTTTATACGCTGTACTAAGCCTCGCAATGCTCGCTTGGTGGTTGTTTGTGACACAGCGTTATGAGCAAGACGCAATGGTGTGGTCTCGACGTGTCTTTTTCTCAAGTTTGCTATTCTTGGTTATCTGGCTTGGGATAACATCTGCTACAGCAATCTTCACACTAGCTCAATAGTTACTAGCGATGTTTTTCGTGACCAAGCTCTTGGAGCGTGTGGACTAGTTGCTCGTGTGTGAGGTGATCACAGGGTATGTTGTTATGACGTGCAATAACGTAACCATGGATCATATGTTTAAGGTGCATGACATCTTCACGTAAAAAGTTATATATAGTGAAATGATCATCAGTGCTCATTACTCGGGTCGCTATCGTAATGCTACCAAAAAACGGTCCTATATTTGCCGACACATTGAGTATATCCTCAATTCGTATGCTCATCACGTCTTCACTAAAGAAGAAATTTCGACGAATAACAGTAAGCTTTGTACGATCTAATATAACTGTGTCGGGGAAAGGGGTGAGCGGGAATACAGTAGTAGCTTTTACTAGCACTTCGTTTGAACGATTGATCATATCCTCAATATCATCGTCATCTTGACGGTTTCTTCTACTTTGCGCTATATCCCTAAGTGAAGTTATAAATATACTTGTATCTGCTTTTTTGAGATTATGTTGCAAAATAAATTGACCGCGGGTTGCGACGCGGCCGAGAGAAGAAGTGAGTGAAGTAATTATACTACTGGGTGTGCGACGTTGGGCGTCGTGGTTTGTGTCGACAGAACCGCGTTGGTCTCTCATCGCATACCTCCTGAGTTGGTAGCTTTAGTATAGCGCGTATGCAAGACTCAATCAATCCATCTGTGCTCTCTAACAGAGGATAAATCTGCTATACTGTCATAAGAAATCGTACATAGATCATAGGGGTATAGCTCAGTTGGTAGAGCACTGGTCTCCAAAACCAGGTGTCGTAGGTTCGAATCCTGCTACCCCTGCCATGAAAAGCCAGACCATCACGGTCTGTTTTTTTGTGATTATGATAATAAAGACCAGTACTGCTGGGATGTGCTTGCTAATGCGTGTGCTGACACCTTATGCGAAATAAATGAGATATAAATACTCATTTCAGCTATAATCGACTCATGGCCGTCGAAGCAAAAGAAAAAGCTGAAGATAAAAAACTAGAAACTAAATATTATTCACGTAAACGTAGAGTGTTATCGTTAATTCTTTGGATTATTGGTTGGCCGATAATCATTGGCTTCGTTGGCTTTCTTATTGCAGTTACTGTTGGAAATGCAATAGTAGAAGTTGGAAACATGAATAGCCCACAAGGGTATCAAATACGAGGATTGTGGGCAGCTTATGTCGGCGTACTCGTCATCACCTGTTACTTTTTCATCTGGCGCAAATCACGGGAAACAAATCCTCTGAAAAGGATAAGCAGCAATGTGCTGCGCACATATATGTGGATCGGTATTATCCTCGGCGTATCTATTACGGCAATAATTCCAGATCCGGAAGTATCGAGCGCCAATGCCGGGATCAACGTGCAGCAAACTAATACATTATTCAAACCAAACCTCCAGTCAGATACAACAATCAACTTATCGCTTGCTAAGGTCGGCGCGATAGATACGGAGTGGGTCGAAACAAAGTTTGTTGTAGGCAGTGACTATAAGTTGCTCCATGATCAGGGCGGTGAATACCAAGCGTTTGTCGATACTGCAGGCAACTGGTCATATGGAGTACTCACAGTAAAACAAGGAACAAGTGGCGACACTCTTGATAGCGTTGTAGCTCATGAGTACCTTCATCACATCTGGTTTAAGACACTTGATGACGCCACAAAAACGAAGCTCACAAGTGATTTGATCTCCATCTATGGTCATGATTCGGTAATGCAGGAGCGCGTAAAACCATACACTCAAAAACAAATACTCCAACCAACGGAACTATTCTCGTTCTACTGTACTGAAGCGTCTGACCCTTACCTCACATCGTACATTGTGTCTGAGTGCAATAAGCACATTAATCGTTCTGTACTCCAGTTTCCTAGATAACAAGACATTAAATAATCATCAAGGAACCCCTGCCACGAAAAGAGTCGACCAATTTGGGTCGTCTTTTTTGTTAGCTGAAATTGCTTTTAAAACTAGCTTCGTGTACAGCTCAATAATTTTTCATGCAGAACTAGATATTTTGATGAGATAGGGCGCGGGTTGCGCGGTGAGTCACAAATGTCACAAATCCAAGATAGGTAATGTAGGCAACACAGCCTCGAATTGCGTAGGAAGGGTTAGCAACCATAAGATACACGCCACTGAATGTTGTAACTGTGATCAAAGTGTAAGAAGCACGCAGCGCTCCTCGTGACGGCCGAGCTATAAGATATGTACCGAGTAGAGTACTCGCAAGTGCAATAACAACATGTAGTAATAACATAGCTTTACTATACCATACAGCTAGTGCTTGAGGCACGACACTAAAAAGACCGCTCATTTTAGTGAGCGGTCAGGGCAGTATCGGCAGTGCAACAGCTATGCGTCAGTAGTTTGCGAGTCAGTTTTGTTCTCATGGCCATCATTTAGCCACGAGGTGTCTACTGAGTCGTCGAACAAGTCGAACATGTAACCTCCCTGTGCGCCTCGTATTTACGACACACAACAGTGATCGATTGTAACACCCTCCGGAAAAATATACAACATTTCGCTTATGGTAGCAGGAGAGTATAGTGAAGAAAAGGAGATCTATATGGGTAAATATGACAAAGTAAAGGTAGTTAATGAGAGTCCACTAGGTTGGGTCTTTTTCACGGCATATATCGGCGCAGTGGTGTACTTTGTGAATCAAGAGCCTGGATTTTGGGGTTTCATCCTCGCACTACTCAAAGCCGCAGTATGGCCGGCATACGTGCTCTTCGAAGTTCTGCATCGCTTGGGAGTGTAATAGCTAAATGGGACCACACATTTACCCGAAAGCAATGTAGCTTACAGTAATTGAATCCAATTACATATAGTGTGTGTATGACGAAATTAAAAAAGCAATCTGGTGGTGTGAATTTCAGATTTTTCCTGATTCCGAGCATTATCATCAGCATCATATTGACTATTCTGCTTAATTTGACTATCTGATCTACAGACTAAAGAGTGAACAGGCTTGAAGCCAAGATATTAGCTTGATATCTATTGTTGATAGTGCATATGGTATGATGTGTTGAATGCATAAAAAGAACGAAACATTCTTTTGTTTTTCTCCATTAGTAATGATGAGCACTTTCATAATCGAAATTGCGCTTGCTTTGTATGTATTGTGGAAATACCGCAAGACCGTAATAGGTCGCATATCATTTATATTACTCGTATGTCTGGCGCTGTTTCAGCTTGCCGAATGGATGGTCTGTGAAGGAGCGTTGGGACTAGATCAAATCACCTGGTCAAGGATTGGTTTTGTGGCAATCGGGTTGCTGCCGGCGTTAGGACTGCACCTAGTACATATCATTAGTGGTCACCGAAATTCTATCGTTCCAACGCTAGGGTATCTGGCTACGGTTGCGTTTAGTGTATATTTTTTAGTAGCAACTCATGGGATTACGGGGGCAGTATGCGGCGGTAACTACGTAATATTTCATGTCGCGCCTGAGGCAATACGCGCATTTACATTCTATTACTACAGCATGTTAGCGATAGGCACAGGTTTTGCGTTGTATTGGACAGCATCCCAGCCTAACAGACATATCAAACGAGCCCTACGATGGTTTGTCGCCGGTTATGCAGTCTTTATGGTGCCGACAGCCATTGTCAATACTATTGATCCTTCAACCATCGCTGCTATTCCTTCGATCATGTGTGGTTTTGCAATTATATTTGCCTTTATGCTCGTGTTTAAGATCCTACCGGCTTATACAAAATCAAATCCGAAATAGTTACAAGATGGCTGTGTCATCACAACCAAATTATTTTTGCATCATATTTCAGGCTACTACCTGTACAATAGAAGTTATAGATAACATGAAAGGCTGCGTATTTCTGAACACCTCAAGCGCATCATATTTGTCCTACTAGGGAGCATTATCACTGCAGTTGGCCTGCAGTTTTTCTTGCTACCAAATCATTTACTTGACGGAGGGGTGACAGGTCTATCGATTATCACGGCAGAGTTAACAGGGTTACCTCTCGGACTGTACTTGCTAGTATTCAATATCCCTTTTGTAATTCTTGGGTATAGAAAATTTGGAAATGTCTTTGGTGCGTACTCGATCATCGGCATTGCTACGCTAGCATCATTAACGTTCTTTCATGTCGACAAAGGTATGACAGATGTACCAATACTTGCAGCAGTATTTGGGGGGCTAATCGTAGGACTCGGAGTAGGGCTGGTTCTCCGACATGGCGGTATCATCGATGGAGCAGACACGATCGCTGTACTGGTTGATCGAGTCACTATCTTTACGGTTGGTGAAGCAATCATGACTATTAACGGTATCATAATCACCCTCGCAGGGTTTGTATTCGGCTGGGAACAGGCAATGTACTCACTGATTGCATACTTTATTGCACACAAAGCTATAGATGTTGTTGTAGAGGGACTCAATGAAGATCGCTGTATGTGGATCGTCAGCATGCATGTTCGCGAGATTGGTGGAACAATTAACCAAATGATCAAAGAACCCGTAACGTACATTAAGGAGCCACAACCTGGAGACAAACACGAGCCACACGGTATCTTGCTCGCAGTTATTACAAGATTTGAAGAGCAAAATCTAATAGCCGCCATCAAACGCATAGATAAGCACGCATATGTCGTCATCACCAGTGCACATGAAGTGGTAGATAGGGTATCCGAAGGATCACTGTATCGCGAAGCTACATAGTATTATCCGTAAGTAAGACATGACTCTTGAGGATACGAACGCATGACTTAGATGCCTAAATTAATTACTGCCATTTACTACTATACGTATCAACATCAAACTTCCGTCGTAGTCCTGCTTCATTCATGTATCGTATCTTGCCGAAAATTGGACGATCCCGCCACGGACGATCGTGTATACCCGCCATTGACCACATTATACCGACGTAGCCGTTAGGATCGCCTCCGTCTAGAGAATAATGATCATTGAGATACACCGCCGTATCAATAGCATCTTGTGGAGTCGCACTCCATTCTAATATTTTTTTTGCCCAGTACATGCGCATGTAGCCATGCATTTTACCTGATTGTGTCATCTGTCTCTGCGCTGCGTTCCACACCTTATCATGAGTCTTCGCTTGTTCAAGCTCCAGACGAGTGTAGAGCAGCTCACGTGGGTCATCTTGGTGCTCTTGCAAGGTTTGTTGAGCCCATGGCTCAGCGCTTGTCAAACTCGTTGGCGAGTCAGTAAATAGACAGTAGTTATCAGATAACTCTTTTCGGACGATCATTTCCTCATACAAAGCATTCATTCCATCGATCTTACTGGGGATACTACCAGCTTGTGCCATTTTGGCATGCTCAAAAAGTAATGGTTGTTCGTTGACCGCGTACATAGCTTCTAGAGCAACACGAAGTGATGACAGTTGACCATAATGGAGATATGGGCTGAGTTGTGATTGATGATCATCAGAAATGTCGTTCCGCATACTAGCATATGACTCGAGCTCATCAGCTATAAACGTCGCGAGTTGTGTCTGAGCAGCAGATTCGCCACTCTTAAAAGTATGGCGGATCCCACAACGCGGAAGAGCTGATATTTTTTGCTGAATGCTTTCAAATGTTAGAGATGGAGGCAAATTCGCTAATTTATAGGGGTGTGGCTGCATCTCGTCTGGCTCTACCAAGTATAATTGCAGATGATAATGTATCTTTCTGCGGATAGTGTGTGCCGCGTATTCTCGTTTGTTGGATACTACCCATGCAGGCACAATATTATGGGTATCAACAACATGCACCAAGCAGGTGAGCTGGTTTGCTACAGAGTGCTGCATTGACCGAACACCCGAGAGTGGATTGAAATCAAAATAAAGCGTTTGCGGGAGTAATATCTTTGCTGCAGCTACAAAATTATCTACAGCATTTCCGTATGTCATCATAAACGGTATGTTGAGACGCTTCAGATCATTCCGAATATGCCGCAAACCCTGTAGCATAAATTCATAATGTTCATATGCACGGTGGCCGGTACGGGGTAATACGTTAAATATAACAATAAGTGGCAGTTTGTGTTCTAACGCGTCGTTCTGTGCAGCTAATAGCGCATGGTTGTCACGGACACGTTGATCCCGACTCATAACATATATGATACAGTCACCTGAATTAGTAGAAGTGCGAAGTGTTTGAATTCTGTTGCTTAGAGCGTGTTCCATTCCATCTATTGTAATCACAAAATAACTTTGCCGATATCCCAATTTGGTATACTTATACATATGAAATCGTTGAGCACTAGTCGACCTCTGGTATTGTTAATAGTTGGTGTGCCTGGAGCAGGCAAGAGTCACTTTGCTCGACAATTCGCCACGATCTTCCACACACCGCTTGTCAGCTATGACAAACTGCAAAATTTGTTGTTTACCGAGCCTAAGTTTTCGAAAGAAGAAGAATTACTTATAGCCAACATTATGAATAGTCAGATACAGGAGCTCTTCAAAACGCAAAGAACCTTTATCGTTGATGGGGCAGTCAACTCTCGAGCAGCACGAATGGAAATCGAAAAATCAGCGCGAAAAAACGACTATGGCACACTCACTATCTGGATACAGACTGACCACGAATCAGCACAGTCTCGAGTAATGAGTCGCAACAAGCGCCGTGAGGGTGACTTATACAATGCACGGATGAGTGCAGAACAGTTCAAAAAACACGCCCAACGGATCAATCCCCCAGCAGTACGTGAACTATATACTGTTATCAGTGGTAAACATACGTTTGCCACTCAAGCGAAAGTAGTTTTGAAAAAAATTGTGACACCGCGTGAAGCGATCGCAGTGCCCATACAGCGAGTACAATCTGCATCGGGTCTACGGACGAGTGAGGGTGCTCGCATCGTATCGTCGTGAGACCATCGCAGATCGAGGATCAAGAATTCGGCGTTATTCCGATCAAACGTATCTCACGGGCTAAGTACGTGCGTGTGCGAGTGATGGCAAATGGCGACCTACAGGCAACAATGCCAAAGATGGCACCGCTCTTTTTGCTCAAAAATCTCGTTAACACATCGAGAGATACACTGAGAGAGGCGCTTGCAGATCGTAGTAAAAGCTCTATCCATGTTTATGTTGATGGAGAGCAGATAGGTACATCACATAGCATTGCTATGCAGTATGGAAAGGTCGCAAAGGCGACAAGGAGAGGGCAGATGATCGTTTGGACTATACCAGTCGGCTCAGAGCCCAGTGACCCCGCAAATCAAGACGCTATTCGCAAAGCCGTCCGCAAAGCACTTAACGAACAAGCTGCTGCCTATCTGCCACGAAGACTACAGTATTTAGCAGAAATTGGTGATTTTTCATATACCCAAATCAGATATGGTAACGCCAAAGGCCGTTGGGGCAGTTGCAGTAGTCATGGTGTAATAAGTCTCAATGTCGCGTTGATGCGACTGCCCAAAGAGCTTATTGACTACGTACTCATTCATGAGCTGTCACACACAAAACATCTCAACCATTCTCCACATTTTTGGTCTCTCGTAGAAACGTATTACCCTGACTACAAATCGGCTCGCAAAGATCTCAAATCGTATAGTCCATATCTCTGAGCATCTGATATACTTATGGCAAGATATGGGCGGGCAATCCACGACTACTAGTAACAAGTACGCATTGATGGTAACGCGTACTATTCGGCGTATGTCTGTGATGATGGCATTTGTTATCGTCGTCTATGCCATACTCGCAGAGCTCGGATTTGCCTCAACTTCGCCATTATATTCAAGTCTAGGAAGCCTTACTATCACAACTCTTGTGGTAGTTTTTGCGCTATGGACCTATGTGGTGCATCTAAACACAAAGAGTCGGAAGTTAGCATACTTTGTTATACCGTTTCATGCGCTCGGAATGGCCTTTCCGGTCCTTATCTCGGGCTTCATGAGTCCCATAGTGTTGTTTTGGATAGTACTCATCGTTGTGACAGGGTCTTATTTTGGCAAAATGGCAGCTACGTACAGCGCGATGCTGCTTATAGCAACGGCGATGGCGAGTCTCGCAGTAACTCTTGATCCACAGTCGACTAGTTATCTGGTAGATGCCACGGATCAGCTTGGTTATGCAGCGATGGTTATATTATTGTCGATATTTATCTTGTCACTTCGGCACGCACAAACTATTGAACATGCAGATATGATCAAGATCGAAGAAAAGCGCACCAATGAACAGTCACGACTAATGACGCTTATCAACAGCCTCAACGAAGCTATCATCAGCGTGAATGCAAAAGGAACTGTACAGTTCTACAATGCTGCCACGCTTAACCTACTCGACACAAACCAAAGTTTGACTGGCAAAAAGCTTAACAGTATCGTGTCGTTAAATGATAAATCAGGCGAGATAGTCCATCTATTCAAGTTACTGACAGATAGCTCCCCATCGATGCTCCGCGATGATTTGTCTCATACATTTGAAGATGGCGAACAAATCCATCTTGCTATAAGTGGGTCAAAAGTCAGAGGAAACGACAACGAGCTACTCGGATATATCCTTGTACTCAGAGATGTTACTCGAGAGAAGAGTCTGGAGGAGGAGCGTGATGAATTTATATCAGTTGTGTCACATGAGCTCAGGACACCTATCACTATTACCGAAGGTACGATTTCGAATGTGCAGCTGTTGATTGATAGAGGAGCATCACCAGCGGTTGTCAAAGATTCACTTGTAGCAGCACATGAGCAAACAATCTATCTATCTAAAATGATTAACGACCTTAGTACATTGTCACGAGCCGAGCGAAATGTGGGTAGCGAGACGGAACGTATCAATGTAGTCGAATTTGCTCACGAAATATTTAAAGACTACCAGTCAAAAGCAGCAAAAAAGAATTTGTTGTTTAACCTCGACATCACAGGAAATCCCGGTTATATAAAAGTAAGTCGCTTGTATCTCGAGGAAATATTGCAAAATTTTCTCACCAATGCAATCAAATACACTCAAAAAGGAAGTATCGATTTTGTTGTACATGCGAGCAAAGGACAGGTTAAGTTTTCGGTAAAGGATAGTGGCATTGGCATTAGTAAAAAAGAACACGCAAAAATCTTTGATAAATTTTACCGATCAGAGGACTATCGTACAAGAGAGACAAATGGTACGGGGCTCGGTCTATATATCGTACACAAACTAGCACGAAAGCTTGATACCAAAATTGAGCTGGAAAGCCGACTTAACCACGGCTCAACATTTAGTGTCTCGATTCCGCTAACTGTGAACATTGACACTAGTGACCAGGTAGTATAGTATTGACTTGACGGACTGCTACAAGCAGTCTTTTTTAGTGGAGATCCGTAAGAGGGAAGGAACCTATGGCAACAAAGAAATCAACAAAGCGACAGTCACTTGCTCAACTACGCAAGTTTCGACTACCAAAGCTGCGTCGCACATCTACAAAAACCGACGAACAAATCGGTTATTTTGAAGGTGCATGGCGCGAGCTCAAACAAGTCCGTTGGCCGGACCGTAGTGCTACCTGGAGTTTGACAGTTGCTGTTATGGTTTTTTCACTTTTCTTTGCGGCAATCATCCTCGGTCTTGATTATGTGTTTAATGAACTGTTTAGAAAGGTAATTCTCTAATGACAAAACAACGATATGACTCCGCTCGGGCATGGTACGCCATCCACACATATAGCGGGTACGAAGAAAAAGTAGCTGAGAGCATCCAGCAACGAGTAGAATCAGTCGACATGGCTGACAAAATTTTTGGTGTACTTGTACCAAAGGAAAAGCAAATTGAAATCAAAAACGGTAAACGAAAAATTGTTGAAAAGAAAATTTTCCAAGGCTACGTGCTGGTAGAAATGAAGATGACAGAGGATGCTTGGTTTATTATCCGTAACACCCCTGGTGTCACTGGATTCGTAGGCACAGGCTCTGATCCAACGCCTGTTGGTGACCATGAGATCGCTAAGATCAAGAAGCGTATGGGCGTTGCTGATCCAAAGCACCAGATTAACTACACTATTGGTGAAGTTGTGAACATTACTGACGGCCCATTCAAAGGCTTTGATGGCGCAATCAACGAGATCGACACTGCAAAAGGTAAAATCAAGGTACTTGTCAGCATGTTTGGCCGAGAAACACCTGTTGAGCTCGATGCACTCCAGGTTAAGAAAGTATAGTCACAAAATGCCTCATGGCTGAGCCATTTTAAGCAGGAGATATATATGACAAGCGAACAATTGCCAGGAGTCGGGCTCAAGTTACACAACGCACGCCGATTACAAATGGCTCAAAATCGTTTAAAAGCTCAGCGACAAATGAGTTTTATAATTCAAGAGGCTGAAATTCGTAGAATTCGTCAGCATATAGACCATATTGATGATCCTCAAGATTTTACAACATATCCCCCAGACGGAGAGATACCTCTGGGTAGAGCTACCTTGAGTCGTTTATATCACGAATCACAAAATGCTAACAACCAGGAACGTGCATTGTTCGCCGAACGAGGTTTGCACGTGCTTAAAGAGCGCTGGAAACAGGTAGGACATGCTGCAACGTGCAATACTGGTCGTCTAATAGTCCCTGCTAAAAGTGGTCAACCATGGGTTCCGTTTACGCGTGGCTAAATGTTGGCGAATTGCGCTCGTTATGCTATAATTTACCACTGTTACGCACTAAATATTGCTTCACAATATATTTAGTAAACTTATTAAAAGGATAGATATGGCTAAAAAAGTTATTGGTAATTTAAAGTTTCGCGTGCCTGGTGGCCGTGCGACTGCAGGTCCTCCAGTAGGATCAACACTCGGTCAATGGGGTCTCAACATGATGGAATTCATCAACCCATTTAACGAAGCAACAAAAGAATACAACGGCAAAGACGTCATTGTTCACCTCCAGGTGTTCGAGGATCGTTCATTTACTTGGAACTGTCTTGGACGACCGGTTGATGATCTTATATTGGAAAAGATCGGTATCAAAAAGGGTTCGGGCAAACCCCACAGTGACAAGGTTGGTAAAATTACTCGTGCTCAGCTCGAAGAAATTGCCAAAGAAAAGATGGACGTGCTTAATGCCAACGACATCGATGGAGCTGTCAAAGTAATCGCTGGTAGTGCGCGCTCTATGGGTGTAACGGTAGAAGGTTAACAGACAATGGCACGTGTAGATAAAGAAATTACAGGTGATGAACCCTTCATGGTTGTACGCCTAGCGCCAAGTGATGCTTATACTGACATGTTTCCCAGGACTCATTCGGATGTCGAAACAGAACGTCCACTGAGTGAGGATCAAACTTTCGTGCGGGCTCTAGCTCGAGCCACACAATATAGTGAAACGCCCATATGGGAACTATTCGTTGAGGGAGATTACGAAACGGGCGATGTTTCTATTCGACCTTACACTATTGAGATTGCACGTCAGGATCATGCTAATATTTTGCGAGAACTCAATGAAGCAAGAAAAATTGGTGACGGAGCAGCAATGAAGGAGGCCGCGTTTACGCTAGGAGTTATTGAACATCAATTTTCAGAATTAGCAGTATTATCGGATGACGCTACGGGACTGCAGAACTAAAAT
The DNA here is from genome assembly GCA_039916485.1 of Saccharimonadales bacterium (SeqCode). GTDB lineage: Bacteria > Patescibacteriota > Saccharimonadia > Saccharimonadales > Saccharimonadaceae > JAPUDQ01. The sequence continues at coordinate 14,250 of JBDSLH010000037.1, forward strand.
ATAATGTGGGAGGCCTCGAAAGCCGTTTTTACCACAAAGGAGAACAACCATGGCAAAGAAAGCCGAACTGCTTGAAAAAGCAAAAGAACTTAAACTAGAAGTCAGCGAAAAGAATACTATCGCTGAGATCGAAAAAGCAATCGCTGACGCCGAGCACCACGAAGTACGTGAAGCTACTGTCGCAAAAGCCGGTAAGCGATCAGAGAAAGCACTCAAAGAAGTCGAAGTAAAAGAAGAAAAAGAGTCTCGTAAAGAGGCTGGTGACACGACGCCGCAGACCGAAGAAGCCGAAAGTCACTCAAAAAAAGGTCCAGCTCCTAAGATTCGTCCTCACCACGAACGTAAAGGCAAAGCATATCGAGCTGCATTCGAAAAAATAGAAGTCGGTAAAATCTACAGCCTTAAAGACGCTGTTGCACTTGCTGCTGATACTAATCCAACCAAGTTTGACGCTAGTGTAGAGCTACACGTCCTCCTTGGTGTTGATCCACGTCAAGCTGACCAAAACATCCGTACAACCGTTTCTTTGCCACACGGTACTGGTAAAAAGATCCGTGTCGCGGCATTTGTAGCTAACGAAGATGCTGCAGCTGCTACCAAAGCCGGAGCGGATGTCGCAGGTGAAGACGCAATCAAAGCACTTCTTGACAAAGAAAAACTAGATTTCGACGTTCTCGTTGCGACTCCACAGATGATGCCGACACTTGGTAAATATGCTCGTCTCCTCGGACCACGCGGACTTATGCCAAATCCAAAGAGCGGAACTGTCAGTACTAATCCTGCACAAGCTGTCAAAGAAGCAAAAGGCGGTAAAGTAGAATACCGTGTCGACAAACAAGCCATTGTGCACCTAGCATTTGGCAAAGTTAGCTTCGGTGGTGACAAACTGTACGAAAACGCACAAACGTTTTTTGCGAGTCTGCAAAGCGTCAAGCCGAGCTCACTCAAAAATAGTTACATTCGATCTGTCAGCGTATCCACAACTATGGGACCTGGCATCAAAGTAGACAACGGCTCGCTCTAGTAGCTACTCCTACAAAAAATTGCTCACAGCAACGTGGGCAATTTTTTTGATGTGAAAATCACTGTATACCCACAGTAGGTATTTGCTACAATAAGAAGTAACTATGGGAGTATACAGTAATACCGAGATCGAGGAAGCGATTGCGAGTGGGCATATCGTATTCCATCCGTATCAACCGAGTCATATCAACGGCAGTAGTGTTGATGTCACTCTCGGCGAGTGGTTTTATCGTACTGACAGACAAAGTGAAGCCAAGGTATATAATCCATTCGATAAGGCTGACGTCGATAGCTATTTTGGTAAACCACAGCAAGCAATCTTGCATAGTGAATGGTGTAAGCAAACCGGTGAAGCACTTCTCACAAATATTCCCGCTGATCATCCTATAATCGTCCTCGAGCCAGGTGAACGTATCCTTGCACATACCCATGAATTTATTGGCATCAAAGCGCCAGGTACGACGAGCATGCAGTCACGGAGCACCTGGGGCCGTAACGGTGTCGCATGTTGCTTTGACGCTGGCTGGGGCGACCCTGGCTATATAAACCGCTGGACGATGGAGATATATAACCTCAATCAGCGACATAGTGTCATCTTACCGGTGGGTGAGCGAATTGCACAGATTGTTTTCCAGCATACCGGAGAAGTATCAGGAGAGTATGCTAATCTCAGCGGGAAGTATCAAACTGATACAGATCTCAATGCACTCATCAAAAACTGGTCACCTGAGCAAATGCTACCTCGTGCTTATAAAGATACGCGTACCTTACCGGAAAAATTTTAATGGGTGTATTTATCGCAATAGAAGGTGGTGACGGTTCTGGAAAAGGAACTCAAACCGAACTTATCTGTGAACGACTGACGCGCGCCGGTGTCGACGTGCTCAAACTTAGCTTCCCAAGGTACGGAGAGGAGTCTGCAGAAATCGTTTCAAATTATCTGAACGGTAAATATAGTGATGGTAACAATCTCCACCCTGATATCGCGAGTTTACCATTTGCTATCGACCGCTATGCGGCAAAACAACAAATACTTGATCATTTGGCTCGCAAAAATACTGTAGTTATCGCTGATAGGTATGTGGCGTCAAACCTTGCACACCAGGGCGCTAAACTGACTGACGTAACTGAGCGACAAAAATTTTATAATCGCATATCAAATATTGAATTCGGAATTCTACAGCTCCCACAGCCTGATGTTAGTTTTGTGCTGCTTGTCCCGAGCTCCATAGCGCAGCACAATGTTGATACTAAAGATACACGTAAATATACTGATAAAAAACGTGACATCCATGAGGCAGACGCTGACCATCTGGACCGAACAAAAAGCAATTATGAAGAATTAGCGAAACTGTTTCCTGAACAGTACACGACTATCAATTGCATGAGCGATCAGACCACTATGCGCAGTATCGAAGACATCAATGAAGACATCTGGGCACATGTTCAGGAGAGGATAGCATGAAACAATATCACGATTTATTACGAGACATTAAAGACAATGGCACGCACAAATCTGACCGGACAGGCACAGGTACAATAAGTGTCTTTGGTCGACAAATGAGATATGACCTCAATGACGGTTTTCCTCTTGTTACCACAAAGAAAGTTCCTATAAAAGCTATTATCCACGAGCTTTTATGGTTCCTCAAGGGTGATAGTAACATAGAGTATCTCGTACAAAATGGCGTTCACATATGGGATGAATGGCCGTATAGAAACTATGTACAGGTTTCAGAAAATCGTGTAGTTACGCCAGAAGAAACACACTCAGAAGAATGGCGAACTGGTATGAAATCGTTTACCGAGAAGATAGCTTCTGACCATGAATTTGCTGTCAAATGGGGTGAACTTGGCCCAGTATACGGCTATCAGTGGCGACATTGGCCTGATGGACTGGGCGGCGAGATTGATCAGATTACAGAAGTTGTTGATACGTTAAAAAACAATCCAGACTCTCGCCGGATCATAGTCAGTGCTTGGAATGTTGCTGACATCAAAGAAATGTCAAAAGCTGGACTTCCACCATGTCACAGTCTGTTTCAGTTTTATGTTGTTGACGGAACGTTGAGTTGTCAACTCTACCAGCGCAGTGCAGACACATTCCTCGGCGTGCCTTTTAATATTGCGTCATATTCGCTACTAACCATGATGTTATCTCAAGTGACTGGCCTAAAACCGGGAGAATTTGTTCACACGCTCGGGGACACTCACCTATACAGTAATCACATGGAACAAGTTGATTTACAACTCTCACGCACGCCCAAAGCATTACCAACAATGAAACTCAATCCCGAGATAATGAACATATTTGATTTCACGATCGATGACTTCATACTAGAAGGTTACGACCCAGATCCTGGCATCAGAGCTCCAATCGCCGTCTAATTAACCTCGTCTTTCATACACAACAAAGTCGTAATCATACTGATTCTTATCATCAGCCTTATGGGTCTCGCGTGAGACTTCGTGCCACGCATCATTAATCTCAGGGAAGTACGCGTCACCGTCTACAACTACATCTATTTCGGTGACATATAATTTGTCAGCAAAATCTATTGTTTGTCTATAAATTTCAGCCCCCCCAATAACGAATACATCTCCCAGCTGTTTAATACTCTCAATATCATGAATGACTTCAACATCGGTATACGCAAAGGTGCGATCTCTGGTGATTACAATATTCTTGCGATCTGGGAGTGGTTTGTTAAGTCCTGCAATAATTGAATCGAATGTTTTAGTGCCCATAACTACCGTTTGTCCACGTGTTATATCTCGGAAGTATTTTTGATCCGCAGGCAAATGCCATGGCAGGTCATTACGCGAGCCGATTACGTTGTTGAGAGATTTAGCGACGATAATGCTTATCATATACTATATGTTACTTTTTTTTGCGGAGAATGGCAAAGTACACAGACTCTGCCGGAAATGTATCAACAGATAATTCACCAGCCCGATAATCCGCAATCGCTTGCTCAACAACACTTTGACCAAGAGCAGTGGCATTAATACCTTTGTGATCCTCTTCTCCAATAAAAGCATCGACCCTTTTCTTCGATTCCTTTTCGGCATGGTCACCGATAACGGCAAAATCAGCTCTTTTAACCAGTTCTAGCCTATGCCTAGCTCCAGATAATGAGGTCAGAGAAAGATCTGCAACCGGGCGCAGACGAGAGACAGTGATTGCAGGATAGTCAGATGCGATTTCGGGGTTATCGGTAATTTTCGCTTTATATCGAACCTCCGGTGGATTTAGTATTCTATGAATTTTTTCAAATGTTATTCCCATTTTTGCTATATCACGGTTTTGAGGAAGAGCCTCAATAGCTACTTTTAAGTCTGTGTCAATGTTCCAATCACCAAACTGAGTCACGTGACCATGCTCGGCGGATGCACCACGTGTTTCGTTGTACAGCTCATGAACATTGAGCTTATCCCCTGCAAGGAACACCGCCCGTGAAAAAATTGTCAATGCTTCAGCCGGAATATCATCCGGAATATAGGCTCGAGAATTGCTTCCTCCGTGGTGAATTAATGCTGTACCAAATCCGACATCTGCTAGTGCTCGAATGTATTTATAATAAAAACCACGACGCTGATTGGCTGCATTCTCTTGAGACGTAAGTATCAACCGTGCAGCTGGCATACGTCTATCAGGACTCAGTTGCTCAATACTTGGTACGTCTTTGAACATTCTAGCTACGGATACTTCTGCTGTATCAGAACCGTCACCTATCCCGGCATTTGGTTCGTATTCAGTGTGACAGATTTGGGAAATTGAGTTCATCAAATATATATTATGACATAGGTAAGATAGATATACAAAGTATACTTGAGCAATGTAACACTTTATGCTACAATTATCTTTAATCGTTACCAAAGACAGTGGCGTCAGTCGATTGACTGATTAAGAAGGCTACCGAGGCAACTATCCGTCTTTTGACTGATGACTTGCCTTGTCTGTATAGACAGGGTTTGTAACGACTAGTAACTTAACATTTCTGGTCTGACATTAACTTAACGTAACGTTTGAAGGAGCGATGAATGGCAATTTCACGCGATAAAAAACAAGCGTTAGTAGCAGAATTTAGCGACGTTCTCGGCTCAGCAAAACTAACGGTAGCCGCTCAATATGACGGTACCTCAGTTGCTGAGTTGCAGAAACTGCGACGCCAAGCTCGTGAAGCTGGTGTGCATATCAAAGTTATCAAGAACCGTCTTGTACGTACGGCGATGGAGCAAACTAAAGGTTTCGAAAAGACTGACACCAGTCTTTTGATCGGTCAGTTACTCTACGCATACAGCAATGACGACGAGGTAGCTCCAGCACAGGTGCTCAACACCTTTGCAAAAACAGTTCCAACTATCCAACTGATAGCAGGCTATGACAACACTGGAACCTTTATGGGAACCGAAGACATCAAAGCACTCGCTAACTTGCCAAGCAAGAATCAGCTGGTTGCTGAAGTTGTTGCACAACTACTTTCACCAGTACACGATGTTACTAATGCACTATCAGGTAACTTGCATGCGCTTTTGGACGGAATTTCCGACAAAGCGACTGCTTAACTATTAGAATCAAGGAGTAAATTATGGCAGATGTAAAAAAATTAGCTCTAGAGCTAACAAAATTGACCGTTCTTGAAGTTAACGAACTTAAGAACGTACTAAAAGATGAATACGGCATTGAACCTGCGGCAGCAGCTGTTGCAGTTGCTGGTCCAGCTGGCGGTGATGCTGGTGCAGATGCAGCAGAAGAAAAATCTGAGTTTACAGTTACGCTGAAAGACGGCGGTGCTCAGAAAGTTGCAGTTATCAAGGCGGTTAAAGACCTTACCGGTCTTGGCCTCGGTGAAGCAAAGGCACTTGTAGACAACGTCCCAAGCGCTATCAAAGAGAAAGTAAGTAAAGACGACGCAGAAGCTGCCAAGAAGACTCTTGAAGACGCTGGCGCATCTGTAGAACTTAGCTAATTTGTCCGCCAATTGGCGGATCACATTCAGACCAGAGATATAAGTATAGAGCTCGCCCTAAAATACAGGGCGAGTTTTATTTTGTCTACATCAAAATTCACAACAATCTAGCGCGCATATCTTATAGCTGTGTGGATAATCCACTTATTTAAGCATTTGGAATATATTGACAGGGTATAGGTGAAATGTTACGCTCAAGGTAACCACCATCAAATAAAACAGACAAGGAATGCGAGCAATGTCTGATCTACCAGAAAAACAAGTCAAACGACTACGCTCTCTTATTCAAGAGGCAGAAACAAATTTAGCAGCAGCCAAAGAACTTCTCATCAGTATCACTGGTGATGATGATATGGTACATCATTCTTCTGAAGATGTAGCAGGTAAAGTAATCGAGGGTGTTTTCGACGGACAGGGCATGATTGGTCCTGATGGCAAAACATATCCAGTACCAGCCAACTACGCGAGTAAATCCAAGCTCATCGAAGGTGATATCCTTAAGCTCACCATTGCAGATGATGGCGGTTTTATCTACAAGCAAATAGGTCCTGTGGCACGACGACAAATTATTGGTACACTTGTGCAGCATGATGGCGCCTACTTTGTCGAAGTGAGTGGTAAAGAATACCGCGTATTGCTTGCAAGCGTAACGTACTTTAAAGCAAAGGTTGGCGACCAGGTTAGCATCGTTGTTCCCGAAGACAACCGTGATGCTGTCTGGGCAGCAGTTGAAGCCGGTCTCTAAGATTCAAAATAGTATAATAACCGTCCGCTAGAACGCGGACGGTTTTGTTATAGTAGAGGTATGTCAAAACTACACTTTAAATATGGTGCGATGAATAGCGGCAAAACCGACACACTCATCAAAGCCGCCTATAACTACACTGAAAACGGACTCAGGCCAGTCGTTGTAAAAGCAAAGGTTGATACCAAAGGTGCTGCGGAGATTGTTGCACGAGCTGGCATGTCTCGAACGGCTGACATTATTGCTGATAAAGATACTAATATTCGCTATGAAGTCGCACAACTCCATACACAAAGTCCCGTCAACTGTGTGTTTATCGACGAGACACAGTTTTTAAGTCCAGAACAGATCACTCAACTATATGATATAGCAAAGCATGACAATATTTCAGTTGTCGCATATGGGTTGCGGACGGATTTTATGACAAATATGTTCCCGGGAGCCAAGCGGTTGTTTGAGCTTGCTGACAATATCGAAAAGATTCCGACGATGTGCCGCTGTGGTTCACAAGCAGAGTTCAACTGCAGGATGGTTGATGGTGTGTTTGTGTTTGAGGGTGATCAAGTCGCGATCGATGGTGAACAAGAAGTAACCTACGTATCACTCTGCGCTAACTGTCGTTCTAAGGAAATGGGCGACGTCTAAGCGACTAGTTGTGATAACTACGCCAGATGACTCTCATTTCTGGCGTATAATAAATGAAAAGGGGAATTGGTGAGTCAGTCGTTATACCGTAAGTACCGTTCACGCGGGTTTGATGAGATTGTTGGTCAGTCACACGTGACTGAACTTTTAAAGAATGCGGTTAAGCAAGGCACATTTGCACATGCGTATCTCTTCACTGGTCCTCGTGGAACAGGCAAAACAAGTGTTGCACGAATCTTAGCTCATGAAATCAACAACCTGCCATATACAAGTGATACGACACATCTCGATATCATCGAGATCGATGCCGCGAGTAACCGTCGTATAGACGACATACGTGATTTACGCGAGAAAATTCATATCGCACCGTCGAGCGCCAAATACAAAGTGTACATAATCGATGAAGTACATATGTTGACCGGTGAAAGTTTTAACGCACTACTCAAAACGCTGGAGGAGCCTCCAGCACACGCAGTATTTATACTTGCCACAACAGAAGTCCATAAAGTACCTGCGACAATCATTAGTCGAACACAACGCTTCCATTTTAGGCCTGGGACTGTGCGTGCAATTGTTGACCATCTTAAGTCCCTAGCAAAAAAAGAAAAAATACTGATTGATGAAGATGCACTAGCTTTGATCGCTCGTCATAGTGAAGGAGGCTTTCGTGACAGTGTCAGCTTGCTTGATCAGGTATCATCGCTCAAATCTACGACAATTAGCCGTGAAGACGTAGAGAATTTACTCGGACTTGCACCAGCACAGTCAATCGATTCAATTGTCACACATGCTCGTAACGGCCAACAGGCTGAAGCTGCAACTGAGTTAGTAAAATTGCTTGATAGTGGGATTCATCCAATGAGCATAGCCTCACAGTTGCTCCATGTCATTCAACAGCAAGCGACAACATATCCTGCGTTGTATGAACTCATGGGCAATTTACTTGATATCTCGCGAAGTCATGCACAAAATATGAAACTATTGGCGGTTATCGCATCATTTGCGGCTAATCAACCTACTGCCACAAAGTCAAAAGCTCCTGCGCCAGTAACAGCCACTAAAACACATTCAACATTAGTAGCGATAGCATCGATAGATACTCCAAAATCCTCTAAACGTGAAGAAGTATTAGTTGACAAGATAGAGCATATACAAGCCGACGAGAAACCTCAACAAGGGGATGAAATAAAGATAATTGAAGGCTTCGAATGGTCAGTGATACTTGTAGCACTCAAACAGGAAAGCCCAGCGCTATATAGCGTAGTCAAACCAATGGCCGCAACAATGAATGGCGATGTATTAACACTTAGATCTAATTTTGCACTTCATCGTAAAAAGGTTGAATCGGAAAAATACATGAAACAGCTAGTAGACTGTATCAAAAAGCACTATAATGCATGTCCACAGATAGTTGTGGCTGAAATTGAAAAACGAAAGCTCGACTCAGTTGAATCAAAAATAGCGAACATTATGGGTGGGGGAGAGGCCGTATAATGGCAAAACCAGAAAAAGGAAAAATTCCTCCGCATAATCTTGATGCAGAAATGAGCCTGTTAGGCGCAATTCTTATAGACGAAGAAGTGCTTGCTGATGTAACTGATAAAATTCGCGCGGATGATTTTTATGAAAAGCGGCACCAAACAATCTACACCAACATGATGCGTCTATACGAACGTCATCGACCGATCGACCTGCTCACACTGAGTGATGAGCTCGGAAAAAAAGATGAGCTTGATACGGTGGGTGGCTCAAGTTATCTGTCAGAACTCACAAATTACGTACCGACTGCTGCCAATGCCAGCACCTACGCAGAGCTCGTAGCACAGCGTGCAGTCAGGAGACGGCTCATAAAGGCCAGCGGTGACATCGCTGAGCTCGCATACCAGGATGATAGTAACACTCAAGAGATTCTTGAGCGTGCTGAAGCAGAGTTGTTCTCGGTCAGTGATATGAGTCTCAAGCAAGATCTTGTCAGTTTGGAGCAGATTCTTACCGAAAGTTTTGACCGTATGGAAGAGCTCTATCGTGACCGCGGTAAGCTGCGTGGTATAAAGACTGGATGGAAAGACCTGGATAACCTGACTGCTGGATTACAGCGTTCCGACTTGCTGATCATTGCTGCTCGTCCTGCTATGGGTAAAACAACACTTGTCACAAACCTCGCGTATAATGTTGCTGCAAAAGAACACCAGTCAGTCCTGTTTTTTAGTCTTGAGATGAGTAAAGAACAGCTCGTCGACCGTATGTTATCTGATGCAAGTGGCGTTGATTCGTGGAATATTCGTACTGGTAATCTCAGTGATGATGATTTTGAAAAGATCTCAACGGCAATGGGTGAAATGGCTGAAGCACCAATCTACATCGATGATACGCCAGGCGTCACAATACTAGAAATGCGCACCAAAGCACGTCGACAAGCCCATATCCAACCACTTGGACTCATCATCGTTGACTATTTACAGCTAATGCAAGGATCATCGCGAGGGGGCGAGTTTAACCGTGTTCAGGAAGTAAGTGAAATCTCCCGGGGTCTCAAGTTGATTGCACGTGAGCTAAACGTTCCTGTGATTGCCTTGTCTCAGCTCAGCCGTAGCGTGGAATCTCGAAACCCTCAAATCCCACAGCTCTCAGATCTCCGTGAGTCAGGATCGATCGAGCAAGACGCTGACCTCGTAGCATTTATCTATCGTGAGGCCTACTATAACCCTGATACCGAAAGACAAAACGTTACTGACCTCATTATTGCCAAGCACCGTAACGGTCCTGTTGGCATTGTGCAACTGTATTTCCACCCAGAACGACTTCGATTTATGTCACTCGACAAACATCACGAATAGACATGAGTGTTTATAGGTTCGCCAAACTGCTATAATACGTATCAGAAATGAAACCATCAGTCCTCCGCGAAATACTACTGTATAAATATCGGTATCAGACAGGCATAGCTATATTTATAGTTGTCCTTGTTGGACTTTTGTTTTTACGTCTTGATATGGCACCTACAGGTGTCTCTCAGATCGAGATGAGCTCTGCAGTCGCTAGCGCTACCTTTAAGCCCGTATACCCAATAACTAGCTCACTTGTGGACTTACCCTATAAATTATTGCAAAAAGCGTCATTGTCCTTATTTGGAATTACCGAAGTATCAATTATTGCCCCATCACTGTTGCTCGGTGCGGTCACCGGTGTAGCCTTTTTGATGATGGTCCGTCGTTGGTTCCGCACGAACGTCGCACTGATCACCAGTATGATTTTTGTATCGTCTGCAGCTTTTTTGACTGTGGCGCGTACTGGCACGCCGATTATCATGACGACATTCTGGCTGTCGATCATACTACTAGCCGTCACAAATATTCTACATCCTGAAGGCCGAAGTAAGCTATGGGCGGTTGTGCTGCTCGTGGCATTGCCACTTAGTTTATACACGCCACTCATGATATATCCTCTTCTTGCTATAGCAATAGCAGGTATTTTACACCCACATGTGAGATTTATGGCACGACGAATGGCAGCATGGAAGTATATAACAGCTGCACTCGCTGTTATTGTCCTGTTACTCCCTCTTGGTTTATGGCTCTTTGCAAATCCGTCCGGCATACGAGACTTAACAGGTGTGCCCGCTGTAGTTCCAGATGGAAATGTCTTACTATTCAACTTCAAAGTCATAGCAAAATCGTTTTTTAGTATTGGTACTGCTATTGTCGGTACGATTCCACAACCAATATTTGGAGCTACTTCCTTAATAATAATTACTCTAGGATTCTTTAAAACCATTGCCGACCGTCACTCAGCACGTTCATATATGCTACTTATTTGGACTGGGTTATTCATACCCGTCGTGCTCCTCAACCCAGACAAAATTTTGATTTGTCTTGTTCCAGCATATTTATTCATGGCCATAGGAGTCGAGACGTTAATCAGAGAGTGGTACAAACTATTTCCGCTTAATCCGTATGCACGTATTGCAGGACTTGTTCCGCTAGTTGTTCTACTTGGCGGCATCATGCTCTCAAACGGGGCACAGTATTTTTATGGACATTTTTACGGCACGCCAAATGTCGCCTATAAGCAACAACTCCGTGTCACTCGAGAGGTGCTCGAAACAACAAAAGCCGAAACAAAGGTCTATATCCTTCCAACCTCTCAGGAAGTAGCATTCTACGACCTGCTCAGGCGAGATTATCCGAATGTTACTATTCATAACTCCCTAAGTGAAAAACCTGTCGGTACAGTAGTAGTTCATTACGGTGCATCGTATTCTCCCGACATACTCGGCTATCCGAATCGGATCGAGGCATCATACTCGTCACAGCCTGACGCTGTAATCGCGCGTATATTTCGATAGATAACCTGATATACTAAAGAGACTAAATTGTTGGAGGTAGTATGCTGGATCAAGCCAAAATGATCATGAAATTAAAAAAAGCCCAAAAAGAGCTCGAAAAGGAGCTCGTTGAAGGTGAAGCAGGTGACGGCGCGGTTGTAGTAACTGTAACTGGTGAACTCAAGATGAAAAAGGTTACTATCGACCCAGAATATGTTGACCTTGATGATATTGCAGTGTTAGAGCGCTGGATAGAACAAGCTACCCGCGAAGCAATGACGAAAGCACAAGAAGTAGCTGCTGAGAAAATGAAGCCACTTATGGGTGGTCTCGGTAATTTAGGACTGTAGCTATATGTTGCCAGTTGCATTGACCGATCTTATTGATGCACTTGGCAATCTACCAGGCGTCGGCCCACGGACTGCTGAGCGGTACGCGTATTATTTGCTCAAAACACACGACACCAATCGAGCAAAGCTGTCTCAGGCGGTGGAGAAGTTAGCTTCGGGCGTCAAAGCATGCCCAGTTACCTATGCACTCATTAGTTCAGACCAGCAAGTGTCTCCGCTATATAGCAATGATGACCGCAATAAACAGCTTGTGGCCATCGTTGAAGAACCTCTTGATGTCATTGCTCTTGAAAAAACAAGTTTATTTAAAGGTACCTATCATGTCCTTGGTGGCGCAATCAGTCCTATTGATGGAATCGGTCCGGAGCAACTTCACATCCCTGAGTTAATTGAGAGACTCAAGCGCGATAATGTTGAGGAGATCATTCTTGCCACGAATGCTTCAGTTGAGGGTGAATCAACGGCCTTGTACGTCCAACGAGCCTTAAGCGACGCATCGGTCACCGTACGTCTCACTCGATTGGCACGTGGAATCCCTGTTGGTGTAGATCTAGAGTATGCTGATCAAATCACGCTCAGTCATGCGCTCGAAGGTAGACAGCAGTTTTCTTAAGTCACTCGGTTGTCTGAATTATATCTGGTACAATTAAACAGATGTACGACAACGCAAAAAACCTGATTGATGCTGCTAAACGCATCGTCGTTATCCAGCCAGAAAATCCAGATGCCGATAGTCTCGGTACTGCTATAGCGCTCGAGGAGATCCTCGGAGACACCGGTAAAAGCGTGTCACTTTTTTGTATGATCGACATGCCAAAGTATCTTCATTACATAGATGGGTGGGCGCGAGTACAAAATGAATGGGAGAATGCCTACGATCTTGCCATAATTGTCGATACCAGCGCCGCGGCACTACTCGAAAAGACAATACAGACTCCACATATACGAAACTTTTTAGAAACTCATCCGGTCATTGTTATTGACCACCATTTGAGCGGTGAAGAAGGCGATAATGATCTTCCGTTTGACCATGAGTTAATCCTTAATGACCGAGCGGCAGCTACCAGTGAGATCGTCTACGATTATGCTAAGCAAGCATCTCTAGCGGTTAATAGCCGTGCTGCCGCGGCTATGATGGCCTCAATTCTTGGAGATACCCTTGGGCTGAGCACACCGAGTGTGACCACCACGACATATATGGTAATGGCCGGACTGACTGAAAGCGGTGCTCATCCGTCTGAGATCGAACAAGCCCGTCGAGAATACATGAAAAAACCTGCCGATATCCTATCGTACAAAGGTGAGCTCTTGCAACGTGTTGAATATGCCTGCGATGATCGCTTGGCGCTCATTCACATCCCCTGGAATGAGATAGAGTCGTACAGCGATCGATACAACCCAAGCGTGCTCGTGCTTGATGAAATGCGACTTGTAGAGGGCGTGGATATAGCTATTGCACTCAAAACATACCCAGACGGTAAACTGACGGGCAAAATTCGTGCTAATCTCCCAATATGTGATCAAGTTGCCGGATATTTTGGTGGCGGAGGTCATGCATACTCAGCTGGATTTAAGATATTTGAATCGTACGACAAAGCGCTCTCTGAACTTATTCATGCGACGCAGGAAGTGCTAAAGAGTCATGATAAAGCTACATAATACTCTCACGCACTCGTTAGAAGAATTCGTACCTCTGCACGACAATACCGTTACGCTATATACATGCGGTCCGACTGTTTACAGTGAGCCTCACATAGGCAACTGGGTGTCATTTATACGATGGGATATGTTAGTACGCACATTACGTGCACATGATTATCACGTGGAACGTGTTATGAACATCACTGATGTCGGGCATCTCACAAGTGATGGTGATGATGGTGAAGATAAAATGATCAAAGGGGCGCGTCGAGAAGGCGCCACGGAGTGGGAAGTTGCAGAACGTTACACCAATCGATTCCTCGAAGGGATGACCGCACTCAACCTACTGCCTCCTGAACATCTCCCAAAAGCTACCGAACATATAGAGTCCCAAATACATTTGATTCAAAGGCTTGAAGACAAGGGATTTACGTATGTTCTTGATGACGGAGTATATTTTGATACTGCATTGTTTCCAGCATATGCCAGTTTTGCTGGTCTTGATCTTGACGCTCAGAAGGCTGGTGCTCGTGTCACGTTTAATGCAGGCAAGCATAATGCGAGTGACTTTGTACTATGGAGATTAACGCCCAAAGCCGAAACTCGCACCATGGAGTGGAGTAGCCCGTGGGGAGCCGGCATTCCTGGATGGCATATAGAATGTAGCGCCATGGCGATGCAGTACCTCGGTGAGACAATTGATATCCACACTGGAGGCATAGACCATATACCGGTGCATCACACCAATGAGATTGCCCAGAGTGAAGCAGCAACTGGCAAACAGTTCTCACGATTTTGGTTACACAATAGCCATCTCCTCTCTGAGGGCACCAAACTATCCAAAAGCCTGGGTAACAGCTATACACTCGCTGATATTGCAGAGCGGGGATATACAGCTATGGACGTACGAATGTTTATTCTGCAAAGCCATTACAGGACAGAGACTAATTTCACATGGGAAAACCTTGAAGCAGCACATAATCGCCTACAGCGATGGAAAAAAGTAGCTGCCCTACGATGGCAAACTCATGACACACTCGCCACGGATGAATCAAAGGATCACGATATTCATTCTCGGTTTACCGGCGCAATTGTTTCCGCTAAGCAGATGCTTGCACATGATTTAAATACTCCGGAGGCGCTCGTGGCAGTGGAGAAGCTGTTTGATGACATTGATGTAACAAATATCGATCTTATTCGTCATGACAGTCTCCTCACGTGCCTAGAAGCACTCGATGAGCTATTTGGTCTCAGTCTAATTACATCAACCCCTGATATATCAGATGAACAGAAACAGTTAATCATTCAGAGACAACATATTCGTGCTCAAAAAGATTGGGCACAATCAGATGCAATCAGACAGCAGCTTGAAGCATCTGGGATTATTCTTAACGACACGGCGCATCATACCATCTGGCACTACGCATAACGCAGTAAAATCTATCCTCTAGTGTAGATTTAGCTTTCTTTAACTTTGCGGATAATGTTAGAGAGAGGATTTTTGCTTGTTTTTTCATCACGCAAATCCGATGCATGATCAAGATAATCAACCAGAAGTACCCGAATGCAGCCAGCAATTGGAATTGCTACGATACCACCGAGAAGGCCGAACAATGAAACACCTATTAAGATTGAGGCCAGTACCGATAATGCGGATAATTCTACTTTTTTCGACTGTATTGTAGGAGAAATAAAATTGTTTTCGATTTGTTGATACACGATAAAGTATATAAGGAAAATAATTGCTGCTGTCATATTATTTAGGAGCAGTACAAGTGTGACTATAAATGCACCAATTGTAGCGCCAACCATCGGGACGAGACTAGTCAAAAATACAATTGCCGCAAGTGGCAAGGCGAGGTTACCAGGGAGATCCATAACGAGCGTCAACAGTAGTAGAGATACAAGTGTGGCCATTGAAGCAATCAGTGCTACAAGCATTTGCCCATTTACATACCCAACAACTACTCTGTACATTTTTTGAACGACAGTACGATGCCTGTCAAGCAAAACAGGGTCTTGATACAATCCCCATATCCTCTTCATCCACATTGGTCCTTCAATAAGCATGAGGAACGTTAGAACAAGCACAATAAGTGTTGTTAGTGCGCCGTTAAATATTGTCGCAACTCCTGCAACCAGTAATCCGCCTAAATCTTGAGCGACAGATGAAGCCTGTTGTTTCGTCGATTCTATACTGGCGTTAACTTGATCTTCAAGACCATATTGGGTAACAAAATTATTAAAGAATCCTCGTTGAGCACTGGCGGTGTCAATAATCTGAGGAACAGTACTAGCAAATTTTGAGGATTGTTCAACAAGCGGAGGGATCACCAAAAACAAAACACCGCCAATAAGTGTGATGACGGTTACATATGCGAGTGCAGTCGCGCCAACACGGGAGCGACTAGGCAGTTTACGAGATATATATGATACGGGTGGGTTAAGTGCCAATGCTAAGAATAAAGCAACAGCTATGATAGTCAGTGGTTGCTGTGCTCGGATGAGCAAAAATATTGCAAAGACAAAGCCAAGAATAACGAGACCGAGTCGTATAAACGTTTGTGTCTCAACATCAATTTTTACTTTCATACAGCACAGTATGCGCTACAACAGGGTAAATGGCAATAAATCTAGCGAGTTACGGCAACAATAGCGAGCAACAAAATGCTGACCGCGGCAAGACTTGCTACAGCCAATGAGACTTTACCTGGCTCAAAGGTTGTTGTAGGTTTTTTAGAGCGTGTTAGGTTGGATAATTTCTTCATATCATTAGTATAGTAAAGCTTTCGCTTATTGTAAAAGTTACATGACTCAGGCATGATATATGTATATGGCATTATCAGATACACTACGCAGTGTCGTTCGAGGTGAAGTTAGAGACGACGCTGAGACATTAGAAGCATTTTCACACGACGCAAGCTTGTTTGAGCTCAGGCCTACTGTTGTCGTGTCACCTCAGGATAGCGAGGATATCCGCTCCATAGTAAAACATGTGTCCGAACACACGACAGCAAGTGAACCATTGTCCTTAACAGTGCGATCTGCTGGGACAGACATGTCAGGGGGTGCTATCAATACATCTATCATTCTTGATATGGCCTCTCATTTCACCAGTATCCATGAAGTCTCAGGTACCGAGGCTAGTGTACAACCTGGGGTCTATTACCGTGATTTTGACTTAGAAACCAAAAAACTTGGTGTAATGTTGCCGTCGTATCCAGCAAGTAAGGATCTTTGTACGTTAGGAGGGATGGTAGCAAATAATTCTGGTGGAGAGAAGAGCCTTCAATACGGGAAGACAGCCAACTACGTTACTGAATTACAAGTTGTTCTTGCTGATGGCAATGAATATACTATTCGGCCTCTCAACAAGACTGAGCTTGTGCGCAAAATGAGCCAGGGTGACTATGAGGGTAATCTATACAAAGCAATTTTTGAATTACTTGAGAAGAATTATGATCTCATTAAGGCCGCTAAGCCGCAAGTATCTAAAGACTCTACGGGCTATCACATGTGGGAAGTCTGGGATCGCGAGACAGGGATATTCGACATGACTAAACTGTTTGTTGGTTCGCAAGGCACGCTTGGCGTTATTACAGATGCAACTGTGAGACTTGTCGAGCGGCCAGAACATTCCGGGGTACTTGTCTGTTTCATGGGTGATATCAACCCACTTGGAGAGGTCATAAACACTGTGTTGTCACATAAACCTGCCACATTTGAGAGCTTTGATGACAACACGTTGTGGATGAGCTTCAAATTTTTCTTTAGCTTTATCGATAAGCTCGGATTTCGTCTCTGGGTAAAAACAGCCTTTCAATTAATTCCTGACCTACTAGCACTAACTCGAGGTATTCCAAAGCTTGTTCTGATGATTGAGTTTACAGGCTCAAACGTCCATGAAGTCGAGGAAAAGATCATTGCAATGGAAAAAGACCTCAAACAGTACAACATGCTCTATATGGAACGTGATGAAACAGAAGAAAAAGCTAACAAATTTTGGCTGATGCGACGCGAAAGCTTCAACTTACTTCGTCAAAAAGTAAAAGACAAGCACACCGCACCTTTTATCGATGATCTTGTGATCCCTCCTGCTAAGTTACCCGAAGCATGGCCTCAACTACGACGAATTATCAAGAAATATAACCTCATGGCAACAATAGCTGGCCATATGGGGGATGGTAACTTCCATATTATTCCACTAATGAACATCGAAAAAGAGAGTGAACGAGCCAAATTCAAACCGGCGATGACCGAAGTAAATGAACTCGTTTTGCAAGCAGGAGGTAGTCTGAGCGGCGAGCACAACGACGGCATGATACGCGGACCATGGCTGGAACGAATGTATGGCACCGAAGTATTCGGCCTCATGAAACAAGTAAAATCAACATTTGACCCTAAGAACATATTTAATCCACATAAAAAGACCGACGCTAACTGGGATTATAGTTTCAGCAATATTCGCAAGAATTTCTAAGCTATTACAACACCAAACGCATAGCCGATACCGTAGGTAACGATCGAGGCAAGTACCACGATCATGAATTGGCGAAATGCACCATACCACAAGGACTTGCCACTTGTTTGAGCAATGTATGCCCCTACAACCAGACTTACTAGTGCTGTAAACACTATCGATAACCATACGGCTAGCATGTCACCTATGAAGAACCACGGGCTAAGGGCAACAAGTGACCCGAGGGTAAACAGAGCGAAGGATGAACTTGCAGCAGTCCACGGGGAACCGAGCTCATCCGGATTGAGCCCCAGGACCTGAACAGCATAGGAGTCTGTAAACGTCTTCTTTTTTGCCATATCTTTTGCCGCTGTGGCAGCAGTGCTCGGTGTGAGGCCGCTATCCTCGAGCTTAGCCTGAAGCGTATCTCTGAGTAGGTCGATATCGTGCTTAAAAAGCTTGCGAAGGTCGGCGAGGATGCCCTCAAATAGTTCGACTTGTGATTTAACAGAGATCCATTCCCCAGCAGCCATACTAAATGCCCCAGCAACAAGACCAGCAAATCCTGCGGTAAGAACTGCATCTTTCTCACCACCCGTCACAGCTGCGACAGCAAGAATGATACACACTGTGCTGACAAGACCGTCATTCACGCCCAGTACGGCTGCACGTGCTGCACCACCTTGGATTTGAGATGTACGTTTTGCTAGTAATTGGCTATCTTGTCGTTTTGTTTGTGCTGACACAGTAGGCATTGTGGTCTCCTTGTTGGGCTATTGTAGCCTCCATACTACCACTTATAGTATGATGTTTATAGTGGCGCACACACACAAACAAGAAGCATTTTTCGCCGGTACAATTCTGCTCATAGCAAGCGTACTTGGGGTTTTATTTTTTGCCAATGCATCATTTCGATTTACAGTCCTCGATGCCTACAACTCAGTTTTTAAATTTGTTATCACCGACAGGGTGCTTCGTGATGATGCGACCGTGTATTCAAATTTAGCCTATTGTAATACCGACAACCCCCGGCAAACGCTCGACTTATATGTCCCCAAAAACGCACAACAGTCTAAAACAAAACTTGTGATATTTATTCATGGTGGTGGTTGGAAAGCAGGAGACAAGTCAAACCAAGAAGTGACGTATTACGGTGAGAACTTTCTAAAAAATAACATTGCTATTGCCAGCCTCAACTATCGCCTTTTTCCGGAAGTCACCTATCCTGAGCCAAATGACGATATCAGCTGTGCGATTAAGTATCTGTCCGCACATGTTGGTGAATATGGCATTATCAATGATAAATGGACCATATTTGGTGATAGTGCCGGTGCACAGCTGGGAGCGTACGCGATGAGTGACCCCGCAGTCAATCAATCACTGCAATTATTTGTAGGGTTTTACGGTCCATACGACCTGCCTCGACAAATAAACAGAGTAGGCAAGGGTGACGGAGACGCGTGGAATTATACTAATAAAGGACGGGATGCACGTATTGCCAGCCCTATATACCGAGAACCTAGAAAAGGCGCTACGTATATGCTGTTTCATGGCCGGAACGACAGAGTGGTTTCACTATACCAATCCGAATCATTTGCCAAGAACCTTACGTCTGATC
>JBDSLH010000038.1:0-11432 GCA_039916485.1 Saccharimonadales bacterium (SeqCode)
TAACAGCACTAAAAAAATGTTCGTGATATTGCGGCAAATCGAGCTCGAATTGTTCGCGATCGGCTTTTGTTTCTTGTAGACATAAAATGTCTGGATCATGATCCTTTATAAACTGTAGTAATGAGCCTTTAGTTAAGACCGCACGTATTCCGTTTACATTCCAAGAATATAGTTTCATATAACTTATTGTAACCTACTTTGCGGCGCATTCGAATGTTCGAATAAATCGTTGAGTAGACAAGCTAGGAATATTGCCGGGGTACCGGCAGGGACCCGAGGCCCCCGCCGGTACGCACCGTCACTTCGTGGTGCCGGGCAACACGACCGGTGAGTTGCCTCCCGGGAAGCAGTACATCCCTGACGGGACACCTGCCGGTGTGTTGACCATGGACTCCATGATGTTGAGGCACTTGTAGGCCAGAACGTTGGGGTCCTTGCTAATGGAGTCGGTGATTGCAACGTTGGCTTTCGCCTCAGCCTTCGCGGTCTCTTCCTTCTGCTCGGCAATCCGAGTGTTGGCGACCTCCTGCTGGTAGGCGTCGATCTTGCTCTGGGTAGGGGCGTCCAGGTGGATCAGCGGAGTTGTGACACTCAGAATCTCCACTTGGGCAATCCCGTTGCCGAGCTTCTTCACTCGTTCGATGATCGCGGCTTGTGTGTCGGTCGACAGGCTGCCCACTCCGACGGTCTTGACACCCTTGACAGCGGCAAGAGGGTCATAGTCCCCGTAGACATCGTTGAGCGCGCCATTGAGCTCGCGCTTGACGAGTGACTCCTTGATGGCGAGGTTGACGTCGTCTCGGTTGCGGTAGTCCTGGAACAGGACATCCGCTTCGTTGGCGACGATCCTCCACCTGCTGGTGGTGTCGATGCACGCCACCGAACCGTTGCCGATTCGGACCTTGATGCAGGAGCCCTTGTCACCAGCTCCAACGTAGTTGTCGGTCTGGATGGTTCCATCCATCTCGGTGACCTTCTGCCAGGGCGCCTTCAGGTGAAGACCGTTGGTCATGGTGTCGACAGGTCGGTTGAACGTGGTGACCACGCCGACCTGCTTCGTCCCAACCATAGTGAGAGAGGAGAAGATCAAGGCGAGAATGGCAGTCACGTACAGACCCCTTGCAACCCATCTGGGAATGCTGAGACGATCGACGCCGTTCCGCTGCGTCCTTTCCCACTCGGAGAGACGCTGGCCAAACGCGTAGTTGTCCTCGTATTCCACCCTCTCGGGTCTCGTAACAACAGAACCAGAGCTGCTGAGCTTTCGCACCACGACGGATGTCGCGATGGCAGCGATCAGCAGGGTGACGCTGAGGATAAGCAAGAACGGCATGACCGTCCTCCTTTCGATGAACGGTACTGGGCTTCCCGAATCACATACCAAGTTCATACTGCTAATCAACACAGTATGTGATTCAGGATTATATTCCTAGCTTGTTAAAAAACGTACCAGAAGTAAACTTCGATGATACTGTATATATTATAACAAAAAAACTAATTATTGTCAATACATGCGAAATCCACATGTTACACTGGCTACATATGTATAAACGAATTCTTTTAAAACTTTCTGGTGAACAATTACAAGGTGAACATGCTGGTGGATTTGATACTGATCGCGCAAAGTGGATTGCAGGTCAGATTAAAGAGGCTAAAACAAATGCACAAATCGTTATCATGGTTGGTGGTGGTAATTATGCTCGTGGCGCCCAACTTGCTAACGATTCTATCCAACGAATTACTGGAGACAACGTCGGAATGCTAGCGACAATGATGAATGCACTGACACTTGCCGATGTATTCAATAGTGAGGGCTTGCCAACTCGAGCCATCAGTAACGTTAAGGCCGATCAGGTTATCGACCAATTTACGCATCGTCGTGCGACCAGTCATTTAGAAAAAGAGCGCGTCGTTATTGTCGGTGGTGGTACAGGCCGACCCTTTTTGACGACTGATACTGCTGCTATCAATCTCGCGCTTGAACTAGACTGCGAAGTCGTGATCAAAACAACAAAAGTAGATGGAGTTTACGATAAAGACCCTAACAGGCATGATGACGCAGTAAAACACCATACAATTTCATATCACGAAGCTCTTTCCAGCCCAGACATAACAGTCATGGACAAAGCAGCACTCGGACTCGCGATGGAGCAGCATATTCCACTGATTATTTGTAGTTTGCTCGATGATGGCAATATTGCTCGAGCGGCACGTGGCGAAGCTGTCGGCACACTGGTCTCTTAGCGCCGAGCTAGATCACGGTCAATATCACGTCGTTTGATAGTTTCACGTTTGTCCCAGTTTTTCTTACCCTTACCGAGGGCGATCACTACTTTGATAGTTTTGCCGGCTGGAAGGAGTTTGGTAGGAACAATAGTCATTCCTGACTTTTTTTGAGCAGCGAGTGATTCGATCTGTTTTTTATGTGCGAGTAGTTTGCGAGCGGTCATATCAACCGTGCGTGAGCCCGACTCACCACGTGTATTATATTTGAGACTAAAACTAGCGTTATGCAGCCACAGTTCCCCGTTTTGGACTGTCACATAAGCGCCTCTGAGCTGGACGTGATTGTCACGAGCCGCACGTACTTCGGGACCGGTCAAAACTATGCCAACCACGAGATCTTCAGCCAACTCATAATCGAACCGTGCACGACGGTTTATGACAGCAGCAGGTTGGACTGGTTTCTTCTTCATGATCACTATTGTACCAGAGATGATCTATTGTAATTTATTATACTACGTGATATAATAAATAGATAATGAACACTTTCGATGCTTATCCAGAAGTTCGAAGACTTGAATGCTTAGACACACTCGAGCCTGTAGTTGCAAGACATATGTCTACGCCAATCGCTACGTGGGCAGAGCAATTAACGAACGGTTTAGACACTTTTTCAGTTGGTGAACAGGATTTTAGAGCGTATACAGATATCCCCTCTGACTCAACAGACAGTGTTGTACTAATGACTGGTGAACATGGCAATAGCTACTGGGCCCAGCATAACAAGCGCATGCCTAACCCCGCAGTTGTTCGAGCGCACATCATTCGTGACGCTATTGATCCTAACGCAACTCTAGCCTACTTTTCAGGAGACGCACTTGGTGAGCCTAACCTGCATTTATCTCCAGACGAATTAAAAGAGTTGAATAAAGGATTTTTGACACCTATTTCAGACAGGATAGAAGCTTTGATAGCTGCATTACCAAACCATTCTGAATTGAATCGAGGAACTGGAATAGGTATGTCCTTAGGAGCCACGGTGTTAAGCAATCTAATGGTATTTGGTAATACGCCACTTAACAGTGCTGTATATATTGAAGCCCCTAACGTGGTAGAACGACACAAGCGTGAACTAATGAAAAGCTTCATGACTAGTGGCAACGAGCTAGCAGCAAACATTGCACTCAACCACGATATTGCTACCAGTGAAGTTGCTGCAGAACATGCAAAATCCGTAGATATCAAATCTGTACGTGGGGTGCTGGGAATGGGCATCTTCGGTGTTGGGCTTCTTGCGCTACCTACGAACCGAGCGCTGTTGCGCCCAATGCTCACTCACAGTCTCTCGCGACAATTAGCAGTAAGCATCAAAAACGGCCACAATGTTGTTCATGCGTGGGGTACAAAAGCTAACGTCTCTCCGGTTTCAGGTAATAGAGCGATACGTGACAGATTTAATGATGATCCACTCTATGATTCTTTCGAATTTTTTGGTCAACATGCGGACCATAGTCTAACCAATGTGTACTCAGTTATGGGCGCATTAGCACGGCACGCAGCACGATAAAAAACCCTTTTCATACTATACTGACGGTATGACGACAATTTACCTCCACGGCTTTTCAGGCGATGACAAAGGTCTTGCAGATTTTGCTGAGGCGTTAGATGTACGTCCATATTACTTGCTACTGATGCCAGGATTTGGCGGTAGTACTGTGCGCAGAGCAGCTCGCGACAATCTCGGTGAGTACTGTCATGACGTTATTGAACAAATAAATACGATTACGACTGAAAAGATACACCTCATCGGGCATTCGCATGGGGCTATCATTGCGTACTCTGTCGCTGCGCTGTACCCAGATCGTGTTGCACGGCTAACACTGATTAATCCTGTTGCTCGTCCCCAGCTTTCGTCTCGTGCCCTATCTACTTTAATCCGTGGGGCTACATGGGTTGTCCCAACGCCACTATTTTTGCGAGTATTACGATCAAGACACATCGTTGATGCTGTTAGTAGATATCTTACAGAGGGACATCACATATCAGCACAAGCGCGAGTAAAAGCGATGCGCCGAAATGAGACGAAGTATTACCATAAAGATATGTTCCGACTCTCTAATCATGCTACGTCATTTAAAGAGTTCATGAAGGAGTCACGTGTAACGTGTCCAACGACTATTTTGTTTGACGCGATGGATAATGTGGCCGGTCCACATGCTGCAGCGTGGTACGCCGCGCATACGAGCAATCCTACATTGCTGGAAGTGACTGGTGGGCACCTGGGAGTGGTAGCGACACCAGAAATAATCGCTGGAACGCTTCGTGGGGCAAAAATGGATTATAATAATTCGGATGACTAATTCTGCGACACAGCAAGAGCGACGAAAAAAAATTATCATTATGACCGTTGATTTCGGTGGTGGTCATAAAGCTATGAGTCGCAACCTGATTGACGTTATCTCTGAATACGATCCAAGCATTGAAATCAAAGTCATTGATGTCATCAAAGATGCATGGCCAGCGTTTAGTAACGGTACATCAAAAATGTATGCTGACTCGAGCTCAAACAATAATGGTTTTTGGTTTAAAGTATATTATCGACTCACGGACAAATTCCCGGCACCCTTGCGCTGGCTCGGGCACATAGTTTTTGGGAATTATGCTAAAAAGAAATACAAATCAGAGAATCCTGACATGATAATTGCTACATTTCCGCTGCTTGCGGATGTTGCTGTTGCCGCACGCGATGCAAATCACGGCACGGCACCGGTCCTCGTAACAGTTACCGATGCCGGGAACATCCAGGGCATCTGGATATCAAAAGTAGCTGACCATACGCTAACTGCTACATCTGACACGGTTGACTATCTTGTATCGCGTGGTATGGATCCAGATAAAGTTTCGTTCATTGGGTTCCCTGCCGCAAAACAGTTTTATAATCCGGGCAATAAACTTACGCTACGCAAAAAGCATGGTCTTAAACCTGACGTCTTTACAATTTTGCTTACAGCTGGTGGTGCTGGGCTAAATTATCGTAAGGCCGTCAGAGTTGCCGAAGAAATTGCAAAAATTCGTTTACCGTATCAAATAATTTTGAATGCTGGGAGCAATGATCTTTTGAAACAAGAGTTTGAATCGATCAAATTTCCCTATGCTGAAAAGGTTATTATTGAAGGTTATACTGACAAAATGCCAGATTATATTACGGCCAGCGATGTCATATGCTGCAAGAGCGGATGGTTAACCGTCAATGAATGTCTCGTGCTACAGAGACCACTTGTGCTGTATGACGCAGTGCCTGGACATGAAGAACAAAATGTTCAGTTTGTCGTAAGTAATCAATTCGGGGTGTTTGAAGAAGACCCGGGTAAAGTAGCTAATCACGTCAAACGTTTAATGCTTTCACCAGAGGCGTTTAAGTCCTATCAAGACAGCATGAAACAAGCCCATACGAACAAAAATCCTTATGAAGAACTTGGAGCTCTTATCGGCAACTATTTGCTGAAGGGGTAAACCATCGTATAATGGATCGTAATGAAGACTAGACCAACAGTGTCCGTCGTTATACCTGCGTATAACGAAGAGGATACGATTGAAAAATGTTTGGAGAGTTTTCTCTATCAGACTGAAAAACCACTAGAGGTTATCGTCGTAGATAATCGTTCCACAGACGATACAGCGGCGGTGGTACGAAACTTTAGAGCCGAACATAAAAATGAGGTCAATATTAGACTGCTAAAGCAGTTTGATGCACAAGGAATCATCCCGACTCGTGATCATGGCATGGCAAAAGCCAAGGGAGATGTTATCGGACGTATCGACGCTGACTCAACTCTCGAAGAAGAATGGGTTGAGGCTGTTGCTGATGCGTTTTCTGACGAGGAAGTAGCAGCTGCATCTGGACCAGTTGTTTATCACGATATGCCAGCACAAATGGTAGGATTCCGTGCAGACAATCAAATACGCTCTACTCTCGATAAACTCGCAAAGTCACACAGATTCTTATTTGGGAGCAACATGGCTGTTCGCCGAACTGTCTGGAAGGCTATCCTGCCGCATCTCTGTGTCGACGAAGAAGACAAAATGCATGAAGACATAGACATTGCACTCCACCTTCACAGCGAAGGCTACAAGGTCGCATACGTGCCTCACATGGCAGGTGGAATGTCAGCACGACGACTTGAAGACAGCCCAAAAGATTTCTACCGCTACGTTATGAGATTTGAGAATACGTACAAGCAACACCACATTAAGAGTGCATCTGCGCGAATCCCAATTTTTATATACCTAACGACTTATTTTCCTTTGAAGTTCTTGCGGTATACGTATGATGGCGATGAGCAGAAGTTTACCTTTGATAAGTTCCGAGAAACGATCAAACGTCGTAAGGGTGATGACGAAAACGAAGAAATCGTCATCTGATGATTAAAGGAGGGTTCGCCCTCCTGCTTTTCATATAAGAAGTAAATTCTTATATGAAGCACCTCCCCTAAAGCTCGGCTTTCGCCTCGTAGATCAAGATAAGTCTAGTTCCTTGAGTCGTTGATCTCTGTACGGATTGACTCCCACACTTCGGGAGCGCCGTTAACGTTTCGCCAATACCACCATTCACTTCCCCACGTATACACCTGATCAAAGCCAATTTTTCGTGCATATTGTAGATTGTAATGAATTTGCTCTGGACTCATCGTAATGAATTGTTCATCTTCCGATAATTGTTTGATTTCTTTGGGCCCCCACGGCTCGAGCTGTAACTCATGGAGGTAAAAAGGCTTGTCATGCATTGATTTGATTGCTACTGCACGGGCTCTGTGGAACCAAACTGGAGGTGATGGATTGACATATGTACCCGGTACAACACTGTTATAGACATAAAGATATAAAGAATATCCATAGGCATCAGGAATTGGCTTATTAACAGATAAGCCGTATTGATCGCTGAGGCTCATCCAGACGGGTTTATCGGTCAGGGATTTTACCAGCTCAAATTCTTCGTTGATCCGAGCAGCGTCGGGTTCTTCACGGCAATCACCAAACCACCATGCCAAAGCTTCGTTTTCAAGCTGAAAGCTTTCGAGTGCAGGATGATTTTTGTATCGATTAACGGTTTGGCTAATATATTCATATAACTCAACCTTCCACTCGTCTGGACTTAAGGCTGTCGCCCATTGGGGCTCATGGCATTCTGGCCAGCGTGGCTGACGAAGGCCAATCGCTAGGCTGACTTTTGCTCCCCTTTTGGCCGCTTCATCCATTTGCCAGTCTAAGTCTGCAAAGGTCATCTGGTCCTTAGCAGGTTCGCCATCATCCCAGTAACTCATGAGCCGGAACTGTCTAATCTCAAGATCGTCGAGGAGAGCTATGTAATTATCCCGCCAGCTTACGCCTAGTTGATTTGCTTGTTTGACTGAAAAGCTGGTGGCAAACGTATATTGGTCTCGAGCAGGTGTGGCTACAAATGAGAACCATGCAAGAAACATCCAAAGTATGTACGCTCCAAGAAGGCTGACGAAAACTATGCCGGTACGCCATAGTACGACTTCCGTTTGAGTAAGTTTGGGCCCACGCTTTTGTTGTCTTGCCATTTACCTAAAAGTGTAGCATAAGACGCTTATACTTATTGAACCAGATTAGTAATCAATGCCTTTGTTGGCGATAAAGCCATCATCGTAATGGTGTTTAAGCTTTTTCATCTCGGTAGCTATGTCTACGAGTGGTAACAATGACTCTAGAAAATCTCGTCCGGTCAGACATAGACTGGTAGACGGGTGGGCTTCAGCAATAAGCTGTTTAAGGTCTGTCTCAGTCAAAAGTCCTTCATGGACTGCGTTATTGATTTCATCGCATACAACAAGTTGATACGACCCACTTTTGGCTGACTGCAGTGCAAACTCAAATGTTGTACGAGCATGTTCACGATGCTCTGCTTCTGTCGCTGCTGAGCTGAGATCACCAGCTTCAAAAAATCCGAGGCCACCTTTATAAAAATCAAAAGAATCATCGAAAAGAGGCATAATTTTTTGAATAAATGCATGCTCTGATACGTCCCATAGCTTTATAAATTGTATAAATGCTACTTTGTAACCTGCACCCAACGCTCTAACTGTAAGTCCGAGACTCGCGCTGGTCTTGCCTTTGCCTTCGCCGGTGTAGACGAGGATCACACGTTTTTTTTCACTTTTTTCAGCCATGGAACTCCTTATTCAATAAGTATATCATCGAGAAAGTTGCCATAATACCAGTTAGTGATATTATAAAATTACTAAACTCTAACTAAGGGGAGTATATGCTTACATATCAAAAAATACCTATTTTATATAGGAGGATGACAGCTGGACTTATAGGGGCTTTGCTCCTCGGGTTTTTTAGCGTGCAAAGTGTCTTTGCGGTGCCACCGGTAGTGACGATGACCTCAGTGGTTGTGGACTCACCCACACAAGTAACTTTGACCTGTCAAACAAACCCAAATGCAAATGATGGCAGTGTATTTGGTTGGTATGGTTTAGGTACGACCTACAATACAAAAATACAAGAACAGACATTTTCACTAACGCAATCTACAGTCACGACTACACATACTGTTAGCGGGCTCAGTCCTGAAACGCAGTATTCGTTTCGCTGTCGAGTCAAGGTTGGAACGACCGGATATAACAGTAATGGTCAGACACTTACCACTCCCGCCTCTACAGTCCCACGATTAGATGTAACAGAATCTAACGGTGCTACTACGGTAGCAGAGCCTGCAACTACCGACACTATTCAAGTCGCGCTTGGGAAGCAGCCTGTTGGCAATGTTGTCGTAAATATTTCAAGTAGTGATACTAGTGAAGGGGTCGTAAGTCCTCAAAGCCTTTCCTTTAGTTCGACTAACTGGAATGTCGGGCAAACAGTTACTGTAACGGCTGTCGATGACGCAATTATTGATGGGACTGTGAATTATACCTTATCGGTAGCCGTTGATCCCGCCCTTTCTTCGGACGAATATGATTCTGTTACACCAGTAACAGTTAATGTTACGACAACGGACAACGACGTAGCCTCCGACGAACCTATAATCCTGACTGCTGTTGGCGATCTTTGTAAAGACCTGGGGTCGAGCCAAACATCGGGTGCGCAAAGTTGTCAAAATACTTCACGCCAGGTGCAAGCAATCAACCCTACATACCATATTGCTTTAGGGGACCTGCAGTACGATAGTGGATCAGCAGCCCAATTTGCTGGTGCATATAACGTATCATGGGCTGCGGTAAAAAATATTACCCTCCCAGTAGTGGGAAATCATGAACAGAAAGATACCGCGAACCCAATTGGATACTGTAGTTACTTTGATCCAGCAAGCGCACCAACAGGATTTTGTGCGAATGGCATGTCGTATATGAAGAATCTTAACAGTAGCTGGGCATTCATCAGTATGGAGTCAACGGGCACAGTATCATCAAGTCAGATTACGCAACTAAACAACTTCATAACTGCTGCCGGTTCGAGGAACATCGTACTCGCATTCCATGAGCCTCGTTATAGTACGACCTGTAATTGGAGTGCAACCGACAAGCCTTGTCATGGAGATGGTGTGAAAAAAGCACCCTACTGGGAAATTGCATATGACCGGGGTGTAGACCTCATCTTGGCTGGACATGATCACAAGTACGAGCGATTTGTACCTATGACACGTACTGGTAGTGTTGCAGGTGATGGTAACAATGGCTTAGTTTCAATCGTAAGTGGTATGGGTGCGAACACAAATGATCCTGGTTGTGACACTACACGTACTGCTCGCACAGCATTCTGTGTCGGCGACGAACTGGATAGTGATCCGCTCTGGGTCAATGATGCCACAGTTGTCAATGGTGGTGTATTGAAAGTCGTATTAAATGCAAATAATTTCACATATGAATTCCGTGAGGCAGATAATAGTTTCAATAACCCTACCGTAGGTATAGGACAATTAATTGACTCTGGTACGGGAGTTCTCCGTCCATAACAGTACAGCGATAATCTATATGTAAGTATCTGGATAAACGGCACCATGTATGTGGTGCCGTTTTAGTAGTCACTGTTGTCTGGTCAGATGGTGGCTCCCGCAGATCATGCAATGATAGATAGAGAGCCGCAGATCTGTCGTCAAGAGCTCTTGTTCTGTCTTGACTTGCTCTGCTTCTTGAGTGGATTTGTAACACCTTTTTCCACCACACAACTGTGGTTTGTTTGGTCCTTGATGACGAACTTTGTGCTTTTGTGGCATACTTCTAGCCTACCATGACCATGCAGGTCAAATAGCTACCTCTGATATAGTAGAGTGATGATTGCCGATATTTCTATTACCGAAAAGTCGTTTGGCGCAAAAAATATATATAAAAATTTGCGTCTCAGCATTGCTGATGGTGAAAAAATTGGCGTCGTCGGTCGCAATGGTGTTGGTAAATCCACACTGCTCGGTATATTAGCGGGAAGTGACCGGGATTATACTGGCGACGTAGTATTTCGCAGGGGCATCAGACTTGTTGCCACGCGGCAAGAGCATCATGGACTCGAAGATTTGACGACGCTCCAATATATTCTGGGAGATCTTCCTGAATATACTCAGCTAAGTCATGTTATAGAGACATACCCTCTACACATGGGAGAGGATTCGCGAAAAATAAGTACGTACACCGATGCATTGGAGCGGTTCTCGCAACTCAATTACTATCATATCGAGGGACTAATTGTTGAGGATCTTAAAAAGATGCAGATCGAAGAGAGTAAGGCGCACGGTCCAGTTATGAGTTTGAGTGGAGGTCAGAAACGGCTCGTTGAAGTCGTTAAAGTCATGCATAGCAACGCTCACCTTGCCTTAATCGATGAGCCAACAAACCATATGGATTATGTAGCAAAAGGTTCATTTATTGACTGGATGAAATCTGCGCAGGAAGCAATGCTGATCATTACTCATGATCGTGATGTGCTGCGTGAAGTCGATAGGATTGTTGAAATCAAAGACGGTGGCGCAGTCACCTATGATGGAAATTATGATCATTATTTGCGACAAAATAGCTTCTCGACTGCCAATGCCATGCACGAACACGAGGTCGTGCAGCGACAAATCGTAAATACCAAAGATAAGATTATTCAGTTTCGTCGACTTAAAGAAAAAGCACGTGACCCAGATACGATCAAGCAATTTAAGCGACGTGAGCAAACAGAGGTTGCCCGACTCGATGAGCTTGAAA
>JBDSLH010000039.1:0-13894 GCA_039916485.1 Saccharimonadales bacterium (SeqCode)
CTGTCAGCAAAATATATGGACGCAAAGTTGGTAGCCTCGCTCAAAAGCGCCTCGGCGGGTCTTTCCATTAGAAAATCGAGCAACTCATCGCGCTTTTTTCGTTCTTCTTCGATTGGATCATTGCAACGATCAAATTGACTAGTTGCATGCTCCCAAAAAGTGGGATCTCTCAAAACCTCTTTAGCTTTCAACTCGACATCATCTTCAACGCTATTCTCTGTTTGAACCGAGTCTAGAGGTAAAAAATTCCCGCTATAACGATCAATCTGACCGAATTGCTGAGGTGAAGAGTTTGTTTCGACTAAACTTTGCATAACAATTATCCTATGTATATATAATACATCTTTTTTGTTTATTTGTCAATAACTAGGCGTTTTTTATTTCTATTGCCTTATCTCTGGTATACGCTTCAGGTCATGAAAATGCAAGCATAAAACCATAATTGTTATATATATTGCTTTATTAGATATATTATGTTACAATATACATAAGAAGATAGCCCGCTATCCTCTCGCCCTGTCCGACAGTGTATACACAAGTGGAAAGGTCCATCATGACAACGAGCACCGATCAGCGCATGCGCACCGTTGGTGTCAAGAAGATCATTGGCGCGCTCGGCAAGTTGAGGCGCCACGAAGACGGAACCGTCCTGATCAACATCTTCACCAACAGCTACACCACCCCAGTCAGCGACGAGACACCCTTCTTCTGGACGTTCCGGTTCCCGGACACCCAGCAGATCAACGTCATCGTCGTCTACAACCTTGATACCGAGGAGTTGATCCTCCACGGCATGGGGCGCAACAAGGACGACATGCAGCCCGTGCAGATGCCTGATGGCAAGGACTTCGAGATCATCGGCTGGCCGTTCCGCGAGGAGCGCGTCCTGAAGATCGACGACATCATCGACTACCCGGGGCTCAAGTCATCACTCATGGTCGAGCTCGGCCTCAAGCCCAAGCCGGATCGCAAGATCTGACCTCCACCACCAATCGTCGGACGACCCCGTCGCTCACTACCATCCGGTAGCAGAGCGCGGGGTCGTTTGAATGTGGGACTATATTATTATTGTCGGATGCCGTATTCGTCGGTGCTGTCATCACCTGCGGCTTCAGCATTGCCACCGAAGAGATCATCAAGACTAGTGATCAATACTTCACGCGGTCGGGCGCCGTCGGCTGGACCGATGATCCCTTGCTCTTCCATCTCTTCAATCATGCGTGCAGCACGGCCATAACCGATGCGCAGGCGTCGCTGTAGGAGGCTAGTGCTGGCTTTGCGGTTCTCGATCACAACTCTGACTGCGTCTTTAAACATGTCGTCTTCTGAGCCGCTGTCAAAGTCCATGACGACGCCGCCTTTGCCGTTGAGCTGTACTGGCTGTGCCACAATCTCGTCGTCATACTGCGGCGGTCGCTGCATACGGAGGTGGTCAGTGATTTTATTGACTTCATCATCTGTCACCCAAGCACCCTGGATACGCTTGGGCTTACTCATAGATGGTGTTAGCAGCAACATATCTCCTTGCCCAAGCAGTTTCTCTGCACCAACTTGATCAAGGATAGTTCGTGAATCGATCTGACTGGCGACTGTAAAGGCGATACGTGCTGGGATATTCGCCTTGATAAGACCGGTAATGACGTCAACACTCGGACGCTGCGTCGCTAGGACGAGGTGAATACCGACAGCACGGGCTTTTTGAGCAAGTCGGACGATCAATGCCTCAACGTCACGAGCAGCTACCATCATGAGGTCAGCAAGCTCATCGATGACAATCACGATATACGGCATTCGTTCTTCGGGATTCTTGCCGTTATAGCTGTTGATATCACGGACTTTGACTTCCGCCAGCAAGCTATAGCGACGCTCCATCTCGTTTACTGCCCATTTGAGCGCAGAAATAGTCTTTTCTGGCTCAGTGATGATCGGTGTCAACAGATGTGGAATGTCTTGATACGGTGTCATTTCAACTTGTTTTGGGTCGACAAGGATCAGACGCATGTCACTCGGGCTGTTGCGATATAGCAAACTACTGAGTACGGTGTTGATCATGACAGACTTACCAGAGCCAGTCTGACCAGCGATCAAAAGGTGTGGCATCTTGTTGAGCTCACCGACAACTGCATCACCACCGATATCTTTACCGATAGCAAAGCCAAGGGCTTCACTATTGCTTGTCCATTGTTTACTGGTGAGGATGCCGTAGAGGCGGACGTCAGCTGCTTTACGATTTGGTACTTCGATACCGACAGCGCGTTGACCAGGGATAGGTGCTTCGATACGGAGCGCTTGTGCAGCAAGATTGAGCGCGAGGTTTGTCTCCAGAGCAGAAATACGAGATAGTTTCACACCACTCGGTGGTTTGAGGGTGTACTGGGTGACTTTTGGCCCGATATTGGCGCCTTCCATGTCGACTTCGATACTAAATTCGCTCAGGGTGTCTTTGATAATCTGGGCATTATGTTTCACGTCACCGGCATCAGCTGGTGATTGTTTTTTCTCGAGGAGGTCGACACTCGGCATTTCCCAGTCTGGGTCAGTTGCACTGGTCAGTGCACTCTGGTTTTCAGCACCTTTATCTTGAGTAATACTATTTCGTAGGCTACTCAGGCCTTTTTTGTCACCACCGTTACTCATAACAGTCGGGACGCCTTCATTCATCTTGAAATCACCGACTGGAGAGCTGGTGCTGGTCATGACAGCATTGGCTTTTTCGGCTATTGCGGCGTTACCCTCACGTGACGGATCCTCTTCACGAGCAAATAGGTTGCGGAAGAAATCAATAATTGCTTGTGGCGGGATCGCTAGGACAAATAATAGTGTCACAAATATGAGAACGACATAGATAAAGCTGGCAACTGAGCTATCGACCATCGATAACATCGCTTGGTTCGTAAACCAGCCGATCAGTCCCCCACCCTCACCTTGCTGAGCGAGCTCAGAACTCTCTGGGTCTTGAGAGAAAATCCCGAACAGCCCTGCCATCCATACGACGAGCAGTACTGAAGCAAATTTCATAACGGCTGCTAAGCGATTGTTTTCGGCTCTAAATGTCGATACTGCTAGAAATACAAATAGCAGGGGCAGAATATACGTCGCAAGTCCAAAGAGTGCTAAGCTTGAGCCGAGGAACCAATCTAACAGTGGGCCACCCGCATCAAACATCGCAACGATAAGCAGGAAAGCCAGCACCAACAGTGCAATAGCACCGACTTGTCGCCAGAAGCCCGCCGGCAACTTGTGCTGCGGCTTTTCGACTTTTTTAGCTCGTGATTTTTTCTTTCGTGGCATGGCTTTTGTTTATTATATGCATCATTACTACTGTTGTCGATGCTTATGTCTATATTGTAGCACAAAATACTACATAATGCAAGAGGCTTATGCTTGAGTCTAACTGGATTTGAGTAGATAATAGTCAGATCGTTCGTAGTACACATCGAGAAGAAGGAGTTACGACGATGCCCGTTGAAGTCCGGCCTCGGCATGCCAATAGAGGCCCCCAAGTCGTCCTCGAGTACCCCATGAAGCCAGGTTCATTCGTGATCATCTACTGCCAGAAGGGCAAGCGGCAGTACCTGTTCAGAGCAACTGTCCGGATCGGCGATCGCGCCAAGCCAGGCCTCAGCCTTGCACCTGACCTTTCCAAACTGGACACGGAGGTTGTCCGGAAGTACAGGGAGGAGTTGAACATGCTCATCGAGCAAACAGAAGCCTTCATCGCCTCCCCCACTACTTCGAGCGAAGACAGGAGCAGATCCAGGAAGATCCTGGCGGAACTCTGCCTCGACGTGCCCGTCCTTGGGACAGTCGAAGAAGGCCGTCCGCTCACACTCAAGGTTTCTCCACTCCTACCAACCCCCATCCACCCCCTGGGACGAGTGGACAGCTGGCGGATCTCCAACGCCTGAGCCCCACACGTCGAGCCCTGCTACATAAAGCAAAACGAGCTCCGTGATCGGGGCTCGTTTTGCTTTTTATGAGAACTTTTACAAGTCGCGTGGACTACGGCCAGCGAGGTGTGGCGCTTCTGCATCTGCGACAGGAACAGGCTGCGTCATATCAGGCTTTGGCACAAACGGTGGTTTTGGCTGCTGATCAGGACGACCCTGTGGTTTACCCTGCTGTGGTGACGAGCCACCGATTTCATTGATCACGGGGATAATGATCGGCGTCCGACGAGTCTGGTCATAGAGGAGGTGCGTCAGCTCATCGCGCAATTCTTTTTTGGCGAGGTCGATGTCAATCTTGCGACCAGTAAAGAGTCGAACAACTTTTTGCTTCAGATACTGGCGGATGAGGTTCATCAGCTCTTCACTATCGCGGAGGTAGATGAAGCCTCGAGAGATAATATCTGGGCTGGTCATGAGGCGTCCGTTACTACGGTTAACAGTCAAAACGACGACAAATATACCTTCGTTTGCCATGTGGATACGGTCTTTTAAGACGACTTCTGAGACTTCTGCACCGCTATCGTCAAACATGATACCGCCGACCGGTACACGACCAGCTTTCTTGGCACTGCCATCATGATAGAACTCTACGACGTCACCAGAGTCACAGACAAAAATATTACTCGTTGGGATTGCACACTCTTTTGCAGCGAGCTCAGCGTTATGAACCAACATATGAAATTCACCGTGTATCGGTATGTAGTACGTTGGGTTTAACGCATTAATTAACTTTACGTGATCATCATAATATCCGTGTCCAGAAACGTGAAGCGGACCTATTCCAGTTGTATGGGTTTTGCCGTGCTGGATCACACCCGAGCCTTCTCGCATCAGCCCATCGACAGTTCGTACGATGTACTTTTCGTTACCGGGAATTTGGCTTGAGCTAAATACCACAAGATCAGAGTTCTTAATCTTTAGATGTTTATGAGCACCAGTTGCCATACGGTTCAGCACGGCGTTGAACTCACCTTGGCTACCTGTACATACGACGGCCACTTTGCCATCGGGATACTTGCTGATGTCTTCCATCTTGATAACGACGTCTTTCGGGATCTTGATCACATTAGCACGAAGTGCAACTTCGAGGTTTTGCAACATGCTATAGCCAGCAAAAGCGACCTTGCGATCCTGCTTTTTAGCTTCTTCCAATATCAACTGCATGCGGTGCATCATGCTAGAGAAACAGCTAATAATGACACGTGAATTAGGGTTTTGTCTCATGACATCGGCGAGACTTTCTGCAATCTCTGGTTCGCCATGGCTATGGGTACCTTCTGATTCACAGTTTGTCGATTCGTTGAGGAACAATAATATTCCTTCTTTGGTGGCGATCTCTGTCATGCGTTCGAGATCGTATTTCAGGCCATCTACTGGATTTTCTTCGAAACGCCAGTCACCGCTATCGACGACGACGCCGACAGGTGTACGGACAACGACCGCGGTTGCATCAGGGATAGAGTGATTCACGCGGACGAGTTCGATTTTGAAGCTATCACCAATCTGGACTTGTTCGTGTGCTTCTGGGTCAAGGATGTGGTATTCAGGTTCGACGTCATCAGTTGATTCTTCCATGTTCTTTTGGAGCATACCAGTTGTAAATCGGCTGGCATATACTGGAGCAGGAATTTTACTATATATGTGACGGAACGCACCAATGTGGTCAAGGTGTCCGTGGGTAAATATGATCGCACGGATCTTGTCTTTGCGTTCCTCGAGATACGTCGTGTCAGGGATAATATAATTAATGCCTGGATAGTCACCACCTGGGAATAAGAATCCCATGTCGATGACAATGATGTCGTTGTCGTATTCGAGCGCCATCATATTTTTGCCGATACCCA
This sequence comes from Saccharimonadales bacterium (SeqCode), assembly GCA_039916485.1. Classification (GTDB taxonomy): domain Bacteria; phylum Patescibacteriota; class Saccharimonadia; order Saccharimonadales; family Saccharimonadaceae; genus JAPUDQ01. The sequence goes on from JBDSLH010000039.1 coordinate 5,795, forward strand.
TTTCGCCAAGACCACCGAGTGGTATGACTTTGAGGCTCGGGCGGTTGCTCGGACGCTGTTTTTTCATGTCGAGCATAGTGAACTGACGTCCACCGTAGCCGTTGAGACGGTTTTTGTTTACCGGCACATTGATCACGTGCTGAGATGCGCGAACATTGACGTTCTCGCTGACACGGCGTTGCGCACGCTGGACTTCACCTCGACGGGTGCTGGTACCTGCCATGACGGCGGTATCTTGTTTTCTTTTTTGTTGTTGAGGCCGCTTTGACGGATCGTCATTTTGCGGCGCAGAGAGTCTTCGTTGACCCATAATTACTATTTTCCTTTCTAATTTGTATGATAAATGTAATTTCTATATGTCTGTGAGGAGAATTGGCTGTAAGTGTCGGATGTCTCCAAAAGTTAGTATTAGTATATCAGGGCTGTCCCTGTTATACAAATATCCACCACTAGATCCACTACTATACTACGGTAGTAATGAAGCTGGGGGTGGGGACAGAGGATCGTCGCCCACTGACGCCTTTCGGGCGTCGATTGTAGGGATGATGTGAAACCGGTCGATGTAGACCTCGTGTCTGTCTGAAGGCTAATCACCTTCCGGATAGGTAAAGGTTTTGAAACCAAATACCCAGCCGATGATGAGCAATCCAGTTAAATACACGAGGCTGAACGCCAGGAGCGAGAAGGTGAGCATGTACGCCCCAGAGCTGAGCACCAGGACGGCACCCATTGACCTCTGCCTCGCAGAGGTTCGATGAACGAGCATGTGCATAACTACGTACAGGCTAGCTCCGAAGCTCACCCACCAGAGAATGCCCATGAGCACGCCCACTATGATGTCGAAAAACACGGTTGGTCCTCTCACTTTGTTTCAGCTTCCGCTGAAAGGCTGGGTGGTGTTGGCCATGGTCCGCGATCAGTTGTTGTCGGTGGAAGCCTTGTCCTTGGTGACTGCGGGTGTTGCCGCACGTCGGATTTCCTTGATGATGCGGTCAGCCGTGAGGTCGATGCAGATGCAGATCAAACCACCGACAGTAGCAAAAGCCCCCAGCGTCATTAGGGCTGATGACCCCTCAGAATCGAAGAGACCAACTACTCCAAGTGCCACCAAGCCTAGTCCTATGACAAAAGTCACTTGATTCTCCTCTGTCCAGTGCCACTTTCGTGGCGATGTGAAGGTTACCGACAGGCAGGATTGTCCGTCAGTATTATACTATTATAGCAAATATTATCTATTTTGTCAATATTTTAAACTACTAACCTCTTATGAAACTCAGATCTTTGTCGAGACAGGCATCAAGCAGCTCCTCGCCGCGAGTGATCGCTGCCTCATCATTGTCACGATATGCATCCGAAAGGCCGCCAACCGCCCTATGAAGAAACACCGGCAATAGTTCTTTTTTCACTATTTCATCAGTGAGATCTTGTTTTTCGATAAATAACCGTAATAACTCACATGCTCCCGCAGGTGATCCATACGTTACAGACAACCGGACATATCCATACGCTAGATCTGTAAAACGGAATAGATCAGTGCCACATTTTTCACCATCGAATACTATCCATCCCTGCTTAGTATCAAATATCTGCCACGGCGTCAGATCACCATGCTGGAGGCATTTTGTAAGGATAAAATGAACTGATTCAATATTCTTTTTGGCCTCTAACATGCGTGGATAGCGATCGATGTTTTCTCCCATCCAATGCTCCCATATTTTGTATGGATGGTCAGATCGTGATGGCTCATCTGGTAAATTATCAGACTTCCAGCCTACCGATACGGTATCAAATAAGGCTAGCATGTCGGCGTATTGCGGCAAAATTCGCTGCCAGGCTTCGATATCACCTCGCTCAGCGACAATCGGAGCATCAATGTTGGTAAACACAATTCCACTGAGGCCAATCCGTCTCTCAACCTTAGGCCCAAATATATGAGCGCTCGGGTAAAACGCCTCAATACGATTCATAAATTCACTCCACACAACTTCCCTTTGGATTTTCGGAATGAGTTTTTTGTCACGGGCAGTCTTGAGAAAATACCATATGTTTCCCTTACGGACCTTTGCATATTCATAACGGTCATTGCGCCCATTTATATTTTCAAACGCAATTGCCTCGTCAAACAGTGCGGGAATATTATCCATGGGATGTCTCTTGGTCAACGAGCGCTTTGGCTGCTAAGAAATCATCAATGAGAGTTTGGCGCATACCACCATTGTAGAGTGCGGCTGCCGGATGGTATAGAGGTATCACCAGAAACTCACTGTCGTGATATTTTACTTTTTTGGGCTGACCATGTTGTTGGGATATTTTAGCATCGGGTATGAAACATTCCATGCTGTGACGTCCGAGAGTGATTACCACTTTCGGATCTATAATTTCGAGCTGTCGCATGAGATACGGCCAAAAGGCACGTTTTTCCTCGGTCGTTGGATCGCGATTATCTGGAGGACGATATTTGACGATGTTGGTGATGTAGACATCTGATCTGACCATACCTGCTGCCTCAAGCATAGAATTTAAGAACTTCCCACTCGCACCAACGAACGGTAGCCCTTGGATATCCTCTTGTTTGCCCGGCGCTTCACCGATGAAGACGATATCCGCATCTGGATTGCCATCACCCATGACGAGCTGGGTCGCTGTCTCACGAAGCTCACTGCACATATTGTTCGCAAGTATCTCATCACGAAGCGCATCAAGCTGATTTGCTTTACTCATACTCGTAGTATAGAACTAGCGAGTAGTTTTCGGTGTGGCTCGTCGTGGTTTTGAAAGACGTTTTGTAACATAGCGCAATATAAACGGCCATGCCCAGATCAATATCCTTCGCGCAATCGTACTCTTCCAAAGCCTTCGTACTAGGTGAAATATAAACATGCGTATATCATAACTGGCTTACAGACAATGTATCTGTAAGCCAGCCAACATTTAGTATATGAATCTTAGACGTCTTTAAGACTAAGGCTCAGTCGTCCTCGTTCGTCGATAGCAATTAGCTTTGCTTTGACGATTTCGCCTTCTTTGAGAACATCAGTCACCTGCTCGACGCGCTCCTGCGAAAGTTGAGAGATATGTGCCATGCCGTCAATGCCAGGCATGATGTTGATGAAGGCACCAAATTCCATGATTTTGACAACTTTGCCTTCGTAAATCTTGCCGACTTCTGGCTCTTCGACGAGACCTTTGATCCAATCAACGGCTTTTTTGATGCTCGCAAGATCAGTTGCAGCCACGGTCACAAGCCCAGTATCTTTGATATCGATCTCAGCACCGGTTTCTTTGGTGATCCTGTTAATCGTCTCACCACCTTTACCGATGATAGCGCCAATTTTCTCAGGGTTGACCATGATCTTTTCGATCTGTGGGGCGTATGGGCTCAAGCTCGGTCGTGACGCAGCGAGGGTGGTCACCATGTGTTCGAGGATGTGTGCGCGACCAGGTTTTGATGCACGGATTGCTTGCGCCAATATGTCAACTGGCAGGCCGTGAAGTTTCATATCCATTTGGACTGCGGTGATGCCTTTTTCGGTACCAGTCACCTTGAAGTCCATATCACCAGCAAAATCTTCTGCATCAGCAATGTCAGATAAGACATATGGTGTATCGCCGTCCATCATCAATCCCATGGCAATACCGCTCACAGGTCGTGTGAGTGGCACGCCAGCGTCCATGAGTGCCAAGACAGCGCTACAGGTTGCCGCCATAGAAGTGCTCCCATTTTGACTCATAATCTCTGTCACGCTACGGATAGCGTATGGGAAATCTTCTTCAGAAGGTAATACCGGCATAACGGCGCGCTCTGCGAGGTAGCCATGACCAATCTCACGACGACCAGGGCTACCGAGACGACGGACTTCACCGACAGTGTAGCCTGGTGCGTTGTAGTGGTGCATATAGCGGCGTTCGCCGTTACTGACTTCCATGGTATCAACCATTTGTGCATAGCTCAGTGGTGCAAGCGTCACAATGTTCATTGCCTGGGTGACACCTCGCGTAAAGATGCTCGAGCCATGAGTACGCGGCAGGACGCCGACTTCTGAGCTGAGTAAACGAATTTCATCGAGCTTACGGCCGTCAGGACGGGTTTGTGAATCAACGATGCCCTGGCGTACGTCTTTATGTAGCGCCATCGTGAATGCCTCGTCATATTCGTCTTTGACTGCAGCGAAATCTTCACCAACCTTTTCAGCCATATCTTCGTGGAACTTCCAGCGAAGTTCGTTGACCATTTCATTTCGCTCTGGGTATGGTTTTTGTAGCTTTTCACCCAATTTGTCATGTGTCCATTCGTCAACTTCGGTCTGGATAGCTTCGTTAGGCAGGACGAGTTCGTATTCCATCGCTGCTTTGGCGACTTTCTCGGCGAGCTCTTTTTGTAATTTGATTGCTGGCTGCATAGCCTTGTGAGCCCAGGCGATCCCATCAATCACGACATCCTCGTCGACTTCGTTGGCGCCAGCTTCTACCATGACTACACCACTCTCAATACCTGCAACGATGAGATCGAGATCACTAGCATCACGTTCTTCGGGTGTCAAAAATGCTTTGAATTCACCATTGACTCGACCGACTCGAAGTCCGGCAACAGGACCGTCAAATGGTGCACCGCTGATGCTCAATGCGCTGCTGGCAGCGATCATACCTACCATGTCTGGTCGGAACCGTGGGTCCATAGACAGTACGCTAGCGACTACTTGCACTTCAGCGCGATAGCCCTTTGGGAACAATGGGCGGATTGGACGGTCGATGATACGACCGATCAAGATGGCTTCGTCACTAGGGCGACCTTCACGTTTGATGAAACGGCTACCGCTGATCTTGCCTGCTGCATACATTTTTTCTTCATAATCAACACTGAGCGGGAAATAATCCAGCTTGATTGGTCGACTACCAACCTGGGTTGTGCCAAGCACGACAGTGTCGCCGTAGCTGACGAGCACGCTCGCAGTGGTGCGGAAACCAACTCGGTTAATTTCTAGGGTTAATTTTTGGCCACAGAGATCTGTGGAAACAGACACAATTTCTTTGCCTGTAGGATTAATAGTAGACATAGAGTCTCCTTCTGGTTATGCAGAGAGTAACAGGTATGAAAACTTTCTAGTACTCATATCCATCACACTCCGCGTTATGTACATACTCAGTATAACACTGATATCATGGAAGGTATGCCACGACGAGTAACAGTCCGAGGACTAATCATAAAAGATAATACGGTGTTTGCTGTTCGTCACAAACATGACTACAACACAACAAATTCTTTTTGGTGCACGCCTGGTGGTGGACTCGATGACAAAGAGACATTACATGACGGCGTCACTCGTGAGCTGATCGAAGAAACAGGAGTCACTCCTCAGATCGGTAAATTACTTATCATCCAGCAATTCCCTCTCACACCGCCACACATAGATACCGGTAACGACGAGATTCTCGAATTTTTCTTTCATATTGAAAATGCAGAAGATTACGAAACTATCGATCTTGATGCAACAACACACGGTGCGGTGGAAATCGCTGAATACGGCTTCGTCGATCCGACGAAAGTTGATTTTTTACCAGTAGTTCTCAAAACTCTCAACCTCGCCGCGCTTGTAACCAAAAACTCGCCAGTTGTCATAACCAGCGAGTTATAAATAAATTGGTATGGAGACTATACACTTACAGCAAGTAGACCTCAGTTAATTGCTTATGCTTATATGAGGGCATAGTCTCCCTTGAAAATCTATTGACAATATCTGATTTATTTGTCATAATCAGTCTCTCCTTGATTGAGGTAATTTTATCTCTCAAGGCACCTTAACATGTCAGATAGTTTATAGCAGTCTTGGCCAGGTAAAAATTGATAATTAAGATTGTCGATTATTACCTGGCCATAAGACCAGGAGCCCCCATCAGAGGAGTACCACCCATGCGTTTTCGCAACATACTCACCGCCCCCGCTGTCGCAGCGGCTGTGCTCGTCGGCACCGCTGTCGCAGCACCCGTAGCGCCCGCCGCAGCCGCTGGCAACGGCTACATCTCGAAAACCTGCCTGATCGACGGCAAGGGCGCCCGCCTCTCGGTGAGCAAGTGGCGGCTCACGTCCCAGTCGTGGCAGGTCCACGTTGACCTGAACTCGTCCTCGGACTGGGCAGCCGGGTACTGGCTGTTCAAGGGCAAGCAGTACAACGACGTGAGCGACGCGTACTTCGTGTACAACTCGTCCGAGCCCCTCACGATCACGGGGGTGGCGGTGCGTTACTTCTCGAAGCGACAGTGCTCCGTCACGTTCCCTCGCACGTCCTAAGCACGCTGCGGTGCCCGGTGCGCCGGGAGGGATTCGCTAGCCGATATCGCCACCGATGGCGATAGGGGTAGGGGGTAAACTCGGCTAAGCGGTCGGGGGTGGGGCCATTCGGCACCACTCCCGACCGTGCCTTACTCCACTTACTATCTGACGTGTTATGTCAAAACCTACGTTTATCAAACACCCGAGCGGTGTTTTTATTAATATTGACAATACATTTTATATAAAGCAGATAGAACTATTAAAAAGGCTTTACTAGCAACAATAGCTACATAAATGCTATCCGCATATACGGATCAAAAACAAATATCCGCCCAGTGAGCGGATATTTGGCAAAGCTTATTTTTCCTACTTACGTAGACCAAGTTTGGTGATGATCTCTTGATAAGCGTTGAAGTCTTTGTTCTCGAGGTATTTCAGGAGTCGTTTGCGACGTCCTACCATCTGAATAAGACCGCGACGAGCCATGTTGTCATGCTTGTTCGCTTTCAAGTGAGCCGTCACCTCTTTGATGCGAGCCGTCAAAACTGAGACCTGCGCTTGAGGAGAGCCAACGTCGGTTTTGTGAACCGCGCCAACTTTGAGTGCTTTTAACTTGTCTTCTTTGGTAATCATACCGAGCTACTTTACCACATCTGTTATGGTATTTCAATATTACTTATACAAGTGCTGAGAAATATCAGTAATGTTAACGTCATCTCGGTCGGGGCCAAAGAGCAGTTTCATATGTGTTTTTTCATCATCACTACGTACGCAACGCCCAAGAAGCATATAAGCAACCCGCATTGCACTTATTACAGGCTTGGAGGTGTCAGGATTATCCTCTAGGTACGTAGCCACATCGCCCCACTTAACTTGCTCATAAAACCCTCTAATAGAGGTAAAGAGCTCGGGTGAAACCAATTCCGCGCGCATCTTACACGGAGCTGAACCATACGTGAACTGAGCCATACCCCCTTGCGCATCTGGGGCTTTGGGAAGTGTATCGACCGTATAGGCTTTGGTAAACATGTAACATTTGGCATTGTTAATTCGGTCTGGACTACCTAAAAAAGCTTCCGCAAATGCGATATCACCCTCTGGACCATCCTCAAACGAGAGTTCCCAAGTCATTTGTTCTCGATCTTGTTTATTTGGCCAATCGACAACACCTACAAGATCTTTAAAGTCACTTGACACTACTAATTCCCTCCCTCGGTCAGTCGCTGCAAGGTGCCCAACAGTTAGAGCTTCAGTAGTGTTTGTTAGTTGGTGATAATACTTAGCGTTTTTATGAAGCGTGAACTCGAGATTGTGTTTTGCTTTTTCTATATCAGAAAGAATTTCGCCAGTCATACATCAATATTAACATAAGTTTTATTATATGTCAATCTTGAGTTCTGATATATCTTTTGCATCATCTACACTATAGTCACCAACACTCGTGCGCCGTAACTGAGTACAATATGCACTCGTCTCAAGTGCCTTGCCAATATCCTCGCCGAGTGTACGGATATATGTCCCACTACTGACATGCGCTCGGATTTTTAACTCAGGGTATGCGTAATCGATCAAATCGAGCGCGTACACGGTAACCCGTCGAGATGGCATGTCGACGGTTTTCCCTGCGCGTGCAAGCTTATATGCCCGTTGGCCATTGATTTTGATAGCGCTGTGCATCGGTGGTATCTGGGTAATCTCCCCAACGAACTGCACCAAAGCTTTTTCGACATCTTTCAGTGTTGGCTTTTCGCTTGAAACATCACTGATCTCACCCTCTGGATCACCTGTCGTACTGGTCTGGCCAAGTTTGATAGTCGCTTCGTATACTTTGT
>JBDSLH010000040.1:0-15021 GCA_039916485.1 Saccharimonadales bacterium (SeqCode)
GCTTTGAATAGTACTATTTTGACATAGGTTTCAATATTTTTCAACTCATCAGGGGTCGGAGATGGAAATGGTTTACCGCGATTTTCCAGTAAATAGGAGAGTAATGCCTGCCGTAAGTCACCACTCACCGCCTCTGGAGTCAAGTGTCGCAGTGTGTCGTGCACGCTAGGATCGAGGATTGCTAGCCCTAACAGATAATCTTGATGAACTTCTGGATCGTGGCCGGTGCTTTGCGCAACGTGCACCGGTTTGAGACGATGAACTGGCTGCGGGAGCGCAACGCTTAGTTTACTTTCAAGCGCTTTCATAGAGCTACCAGTCACCTCGGCAACTCGTCTCAGATAATGTTCTTGTTCAACGGTATCTTTTAGTCGTCGGATAATAGCTAGGGCTTGCGTACTTAGCTCTCGTTTCCCAGCAGCAGTAGTAATATCATACCGCTCGGTGTACTGGTCGATGATCCATTCGATTGCCGGCTGATGATTGTCGATGACTTCCTGCCACAACCGGACGTCTTTACGAATCAACTCGTCTGGGTCTTTAAAGTCGCTCGGGAGTGTAATGACGCTGAGTTCGACACCGACGGCCTCAGCAATCGGTATTGCTCGCTCGGTTGCGGCAATCCCCGCCTTGTCGCCATCAAAACAGAGTCGCACATGTTTACTAAGCCGAGAAAGCGACTTGATGTGGTGTTCGGTCATCGCTGTACCGGCTGTAGCGACAACCTGTTTCACCCCAACTTGGTGGCTCATGATTACGTCCAGATTACCTTCGACAAGTACCGCATAATCGTTCACTCTGATCGCTTCTTTTGCTTGGTATAGCCCAAATACATTTCGACTTTTATCATACAAAAGTGTTTGCGGAGTGTTTAGGTACTTAGGTGCATTTTTGACGTCGGCTAGCAGCCGACCAGTAAAGCCTACTATCTGACCTTGATTGTCGCTCAGCGGTACAGCCAGCCGCCCACGCAGCAAGTCATTTCCTCTCTGACCGACGAGACCGGCATCTTTTAGCACCGTATAATCTATCTTCTTGCCTTCTAAAAATTGACGCAATGACGAACCATCTTCTGGGGCATAGCCCAGACGAAAATCAAGCACTGACTGTTTGTTCAGGCCACGCACGATGTTTGTGTAATGTATTGCCGATGAGTCTTTGATCAGTTGCCGCTGGTAAAATGTTGCCGCCATATCATTCACCGCGACAAGTCGACGTTTTTTGTCACTGATACCCGGCTGCGAGGCTTTTGTTTCATAGAGGCTAAGATCAATATTTGCTTTTCGCGCCAACAGCTCTAAAGTTTGTCGAAAATCGAGGCCTTCGACTTCCATCACGAAGGAAAATATATCACCGCCTTTGTTGCTGCTAAAATCATGCCATATTTGCTTTTCTGGACTGACGAAAAAGCTTGGCGTACGCTCTTGGCTAAATGGGCTAATCCCCTTCCAGCTACGGCCCGCGCGCTTTAGTGGCACATATTCACCGATCACGTCTTCAATAGCAAGACGGTTACGCACTTCCTCCTTAGCGTCATCCGATATCATGCTTCTATCATACAGTAGTAAAATGCTTACGTGAGCTGCGTACAGTTCACGAGGCGACAGCCGAACTTTAGAGATAGGGAGTTAGTTTGTTCGAATGTACTTCGGCAAATGAACGGGAAAGACTAGTCTTTCTCTTATCGGTCGTGCTTAAATAGTCACATGCAACCACAATTTATCTCACCTGTCGCAAATCGGAAACAGTCACGAAGCAAACTACCTATCATCGCCGCCATTGTCGGTGTGCTCGTGGTGATTGGTGGTGGTATCGCTATACTTGTCATCTCTAATTCCAACAACCCTGTACCTGACATGGACCGACTAAACACACGGATGAACGCTGTATCCAGCTACGTAGCAGAAGGGCGTAAAAGCGCTCGATCTGCGGATGTTGTCAAGATAACGAGCGACGCGAGCATCTTGTTGACTGGAGATACTGCAACCCTTAAAAAAGTTACTAGCACTGCTGGTGCACAAGGTAAATCAAAGGACGTTATTGCTTCTGAAAAACGGCGTGGGGATGCAATTCTTAAAGACCTCAAAAGCGCCTCCGTTGATGGACGATTTGACCGAGAATATGTCTCGACGCTCAAAGAAGAGTTAAGCGATACTCAAGACTTGTTACTCAAAGTAAACGAAGCATCCTCAAAAGCTGCCGTCAAAACAGCAACAATGAACGTCAACGATCACATTGATACTATCCTCGTTGCACTCGGCAAACTCTCGCTCTAAGCATTCGCCAGCTCATAGCTGTGACGGATTAGATCACGAAGCTCATCATCAGGTACCTGCCCCGTGCACAAGATCGTGTTCCAATGCTTTTTGTTGAGATGATAGCCTGGGACAACCGTTTCGTATTTTTCTCTGAGTAGTTCAGCAAGCTGCGGATCACATTTGAGACTCAGCTTTATCGGATCGCTGCCCTCTGCAATTAGTGCAAACATTTTACCCTCAAATGAACCAATCTTATAGACAGCAGTTGATTCGCCAAATGGATAATCAAGTACTACCTCAGGGAGGCTGGTGATCGCTTCAGTAATTTCTGCAAGTGACATCATAGACTAGCTACTATAACGATTTGAACACATATTTTCCAGTTATGCGGCTGTACCACGGAGTTGATAGCCGCTCGCGACACGTAATATTGATCCACCAGGTGATACGTTAGCAGCTCGGTATCGTGCATAGAGAGTATCCAATTTGGTGTGATCTGCATTTGATCCTGTTATAAGCGTCGCGATAGAACCATGCAGCGAATCAAAATATTTGTGTGCAGCTGCTGCCCCTAGTAGTGCAGTGGCCTCAGGATAATCAAAATTCGCTGCCCCTCCCATTGCCTCGTGGCCTTCACTACGGACACTGTCTTCGAGCCCGATCATGGCACCCACATCAGCGGGATCAACGAGTAGCAGCCCTCCCCATAAATCCGGATTATCAGCGATCACACTTTTGGCTGCGTAACTGAGTTCTGCAACATGCGCACCTTCGCACAGCTCTCTTTCTGAGCTCATTTTTACTCCATAGACTTTCGTGTTGAAACCTGCCTGTTTTATAGCTTCTATACAACCGAGCGCAAGTCCGCCATATCCAGCAGGTACTAGTAAATGATCTATCCCTGGCTCACGCGTTACAAGCTCATGCGCCACCGTGCCTTGACCATACCCGACGAGTAGATCTGAGGGCTTAAGCATAGGTGCGGTATGCTCTTTTGCATACGCTGCAGCTTCGGTATGTGCGTCTTCAATGTCACCGTCAACTCGTACGATCTCCACTCTGCCCTCTCCAATTGCCAACGTATTTTTTACCTTTACTTCCGGCGTGTACGATGGAACATATACACGACCCCGCATCCCAGTCACCAAAGCACCGAGCGCAAACCCTGCCGCGTGGTTGCCTGCACTAAATGCAACTGCACGCTCATAGCCTCTCCGATGGAACTCCAACATTCCTGTCAATGCACCACGCTCTTTAAATGATCCGCTGGGCAGGTCTGTTGCAAAGCCCGCTTTGAGTGGTCTACCATCTGGTAAATAACTATGCACACCAACACTAATTGGCCGACTATATGGCTGTATTTCCTGCCAAATCTGCTCTATTGATCGGTCTTTAGAATGCATTGCTTGCTGTCTGACTTCACGGCTGAATTGTTTCATAGCTTCTATCCTCAATTAAAAATCCCGGCTGCTGCCGGGTTGATGTTTGTTGTGTTCGAGTAACTACAAAATACCGGCTTGCCGAGTGGTTCCGATAATAATAATGTTGTTACTGCGTAAATGCATACACTCACTATACGCCCACACCATGATAAGAGCAACTACAATTCGGTAACTGTTATTTTTGTAGCTCGATCGGCGATATACCGAACAAGTTCTTTCTCAATTGTAACTCTATCGTTTCTGTTTCGTTTTTCAATATTTTCAATACTTGTGTCAATCTTAACCGGCAGATATACAAATTTAAGATCAATGTTCGGCATTCTATTTAATACAGCGACTAACAAAGAGTTGCGATGGCGTGCAATATAAAAAATTATATCTGCCACAATAACCTCTGGATTATTCTTTAGATCAGTAATTAATTGCTCAAAGCGTTCATTTTTGACTGGATCTTTATTCCTGTCAACGTCTTCAACAGTATCAATGCGCTCGTTATGTTGTGTCGCATAATAGTCATCATATATTGGGCCAGTAAAACCTTGAGTTTTTAAGGACTCGATATAGGTAGTCTTGCCAGACCCAGGTAAACCTGAAAGTATGATCAACTTGCTCATACTTTAAATTTCGCCAAATAATACTGCAATTCTTCGATGCTACCCTGGATATCTTCGAGCGCACGGTGTGTCTCGGGTTTTGCGAATTTCTTACGGTATTTGCCCTCAAATACAACTTTCCAGGCAGATACATCAAGCATCCGATAGTGAAGTCGCTTACTGAGCCGTGGCCATTCGTTATCGATAAATTTTCGATCTTGGTGGACGGAGTTTCCACCGAGTAAAACAGGTTTGTCATCCGCAAAGTGTTTATCGATAAATTCTATGAGCTCATTTTCGACAGTTCTGCCATTTTGACCAGTTTCGTTTTGTGCCATGAGCGCATCACGCACTGAGCTGTATGACTCCCAGAATTCCCCAACCATACGTTGCTTCATGAGATTTGGTCCGACTTTTTTGACTGCAGTGTAGCGAGCTATCTCCGTAAAATCCCAATCCGTAGCTATTACCGCGACTTCTAAAATCCGGTCTTCAACAGGATCGAGACCGGTCATTTCGAGATCCATCCACAGTATTTTTGCTACCTTCATTGTCGACAATTATACCACGAAATATGCTTGACTTTGACATTTCTTAGAATTATGATGTATATATCCACGGGACGAACTGACATCTGTTAGGAATCGAAGTGGTGTACAGGCCAGGAGTTCATGTTGAACAACCGTCGTATTTACACACACGGCAGACACGCACGAACTGCTTACCAGGACGCGCCGGCAGCGCAGAGGATCCCCAAGAGAACTCCGAATCCCTACCCTCGCCAAGTGCGAGCGTTCGACAGCAGAGTGCAAGACGCACGGAGATGGATTCTGAACACCATCAAGGATTTCTTCAACGGTGCGTTCTATGCGCCTTCCGAGGGGATCGCCTTCAAGATCCTGAACAAAGAGGTGCGCCCGCGCAACACCAGACTGGGACGCGGCGAGGATCGCTTCAGAGTGATCTCGAAAGCGTTCCTCGAACTGATTGATGACGGTCTCATCATCTACATCAAGGATCGCGCCACTTACGTGATGGCGACCGCCTGAACTTCCGGTAAGCGAAGTGAGATAACAGTACGATGAGCGCCGCATAGGATAACGCTCTCCGTGACAACTCACTTCGCTTACCCGGCGAAACTCTGACTTACTTTAATCGTTCCAGTGCAATAACAAATGCCGCTTCCTTCAATGAACAATCTTCCATATCGGCCCGGCTCATAGCAGTTTGCATGGCCTCAGATAAAATTCGATCTAGTTCCTGATTTACTCGCTCTTCAGACCAGTGTTCACCAGATTTATTTTGCTTCCATTCGAGGTAACTCACGATTACTCCACCGGCATTTGCCAGCACATCAGGTATGACGGCGACGTCGCGAGATTCAAGTGCAATCAACGCTTCATCATCTACGGGTCCGTTGGCTAGCTCGAGTACCGCTGAGGCTTTTATTTGAGCCTGATTGTCTTCATCAACGACATCTCCGAGTGCTGCAAGTACCAGCACGTCACATTCAACGCTGATGATATCCTCACTCTCACCTGCAGCAATCCCGAGCTCATCGATAACAGTTCGTGAAAATGTTTTATCTGCAAACGATATGCCGTCTGGATCAACGACCATTTTACGAGAATTAGCGACTGCTACAACCGTCACACCGAGCTCACGCTCAGCGATTTGCGCAAAATAAAAGCCGACATTTCCAACTCCCTGGATAGCAACAGTTACGTCTGTTGTATCGATATTATTCGTACGGCAATATTCACGAAGTGCAATCACACCACCACGACCAGTCGCTTCGATACGACCTTCAGATCCACCATTTTTGATGGATTTCCCTGTAAAGCTTGCTCTACTTGTATCTCCTGTTAGCTGCTCGTATTCATCAACCATCCAGTCGATAATAGCTCCATCTGTATTGACGTCTGGCGCTGGAACATCGATATCAGGTCCGATATGCTTCTCAAGCGCTTTGACATAGGCTCTCGCTACTTTTTCGATATGGGCATCATCGTGTTCTCGTGGGTCAAAAGCAACACCACCTTTACCACCACCCATTGGGATATCCACAGCAGCTGATTTGATGCTCATCAGTGTCGCAAGAGCGCGAACTTCGGAATTATCTACATGTGGATGAAACCGAATGCCACCTTTAAATGGCCCACGCTTGCGGCTGTGTTGTACACGGTACGCATGGTGCGTTACATCATCGACTGTTATCTCAAAATGATGTTCGGCTTCTGGTTCGATCAGTTTATCAATATCGGCTTCGCTCCATCCGAGACGAGCACCACTTCGACGCAATAGCTCCACTGCACTTTCAAGCATTGTCATAAAAAATATCCCTCACTTATGTGAAGGATATTGTGCTCTTACTCAGACAAAAAAGCAATTATGAACGTGCGGTTTTCAGCGCTTCTGTGTACCACAAGAGTTGCTCGAGTCCTGTTTCCAATTTCGCTTGAGCTTCTGATGTCGTATCGACAAGCGTACCCTCTTCATTAATAACTGGCTGCATGCCTGGATATCCAATTAGATTTGCTACAACAGGGGTTGTTACAAGTCCAATTTCAGACGCTATATTACGTAAATGCTCTGTTGCGCGGGCACCGCCAACACCACCGTGAGACACGATCGTAGCGGCTTTTTTGTTTGTTTCAAATGCGATGTAATCGATCGCGTTTTTGAGTGATCCTGGGATTGAATGATTATATTCTGGGGTGACAAATATATAACCGTCAGCCGCTGCAAGGGTATCGAGCCATTTTTTCACCGCACCTTCTGGTTTACGCTCCCTATTAAATTTTGGGCTGATAGCTTCGTCAAACATTGGCAAATCAAAATCTGCTAGATCAACTATCGCTATTTCTGCTTTATCTTCAATAACTAGTTCCGCCGTTTGGGCCACCCATTTTGCGACCAACGGTGTCGATCGTCCTTGGCGCATACTACCACTAATGATTATAATTTTTGTCATTCTATTTCCCCTTTGCTATACTATGTATAGTACCTAGTGTACGTAAATTACTATAAAAAGTAAAGTAATTATTATGAATGACCCAGATTGCGTCAAAGTAGCTGCCGAAATCATTGGTAACAAATGGACAGCATTAATCTTGCGCGAACTTAGTGTGAACCCGCAACGATTCTGCGAGCTCGAACGCTCCCTCCCAGATATCAACCCTCGTACACTAACAAAACGTCTCGATGACTTACACGCCGCCAACATAATCGTCCACACCGAAGATACCGGATATAGTGCGTATACGCTCACACCAAAAGGCCGTGATCTAATACCGATTTTAGAAAAAATGGCAGATTGGGGTCAAAAATACCCCCGTGATCCATCCTGGAATGTTGCTTAGATTTATTTGTCTTTTTTGCGATCAACTCGATCGAGCTTCAGCATATGCACAAAAGCGTAGACGACTGCTGCGACAGCAAGTAGTGTGATAAGTGAGCTCACAAATGCACCCCACCCAAATTGTGCTTCACGTCCTGCAATATTGACGCCGAAGGTCGCTGACTGGAGACCTGACTGAGAACCAACTAACAATTGTACGAGCGGGTCGATAAATGAACGCACGAGTACTTTGACCGTATCCCCTGCTGCAGTACCAATAGCAAGACCTACTGCGAGGCCGACAACACCTTGTTCGCGGATAAAGTTTAAAAATCCATCGGCGTGGCCCTTGGTAACAGCACTAGCTTTTGCTTTGGCGGCAGAGGCCTTCGCAGCTGCTGCGGCGCGTTTTGCTTCGGTAGCACTTGCTGCCGCCTTTAGTTTTGATTTCTCAACCGTTGATTTTGTAGCCATGATAACTCCTTACCACCCCTTGTAATGGATTAATCATATCATTGATATCCTCAATCACCCTATGGCTTGGCATCTATAGTGTTTTGGGGGCTGGTATTCCAAGAAGCCCTAACCCGTCAGCAAGCGTATCTCGATACGTCTCTACCAGCCACAGTCGTACAGACTCGCGATCGTCACTAATCACGCGATTCTTTTCATAAAATCGATTAAACTCTTGGGATAATTCATACAGATAATTACAAATATGATGCGGCATGAGTTCTTGTGTCGCCCGTTCAACTACATCGCTATATTCGGTCACCTTACGGAGCAACAACCGCTCATCTGGTTGGAATGAACAGTCCGTAGGTTGTTCAATGGTAACAGTACTTTTAGCCAAAATTGAACAAGCACGAGCATGAGCATATTGCAGATACGGGCCACTGTTCCCCTGGATACTAACAGATTCGTTGACATCGAAAATTACATCTCCACCAACACGTACTTTCAAAAATGCATAGCGCAGAGCACCCATAGCTACATCGTCTCTGACTGTGCCTCCTCGGTCATTCATGGCGTCTACAATCTGATCAAATAACCAAGAAATTTCTATAACATCTCCCGTTCGGGAGCTCATTTTACCTGTTGATAGCTTGACGGTACCGTGAGATATATTGACCGTTACGCCGTCTTCTCCAGGGTAGATTTGAGCAGCTGCAGCCAATAGCCCTTTGAAGTAGGCTTTTTGCTCTTCTGCAGTAACTATATAACTTATATCAGGGTGATATTGCTCACGTTTCAGCGCGATCAAGCCAACATCGCGTGCTCCATAAAGTCCGAGCCCATTACTAGCAACAAATACATTGTCAAAGCCTCCATAATCAGATCCGCGGAAAATTAGTGCACCGTCACTCTCTTCAAAAACTTCAGGTGTGTGATCACGTACAATCTGTACTCCTCGCGCATCAGCGTCGCTTTCGAGAAACTTTTTCTCAACTGGTTTGTTGCCAAGTCGTGCCATGTTGAGGGCAATTTCTTCAAAACTCCAGTCAAAGATCGTGTCATACACATGCGCATACGTCGGGTCTTGTCTGGTAAACGATTGCTTCGCAAGCTCATCTATTACAGGTTTAGCTGCTTCATCTTCTTTATAGGCCCGTGATCCTTCGGCATACATTCGGCTCATGAAAGAGTTTCGTTCGTCAGTACTAACCTCTTCCAGCTTTTTAACGTCACCATCGATATAACGAAGTAACGCATACATGCTCCGTCCGACATGCGCACCAATATCGCCATGATAGCTCACACGATATACATGATTTCCCTCTCGTTCGATAAGATTTGCTATCGTATCAGCAATAATCGCGTTGTATGCATGACCGATGTGCATAGCTTTAAAAGGGTTCGGGTTGTTCGTCTCTATAACGACTGTTTTATCTGAATTCATTGGGTGTGTATCGAGCATGGACACTAACACAGAATCTGTTAGTGTGATGTTCAAAAACCCAGGACCGGCAACTGACACGTCTTTGACCTCATCTAGTTCCGTAAGCATTTCAGCTAATTCCTCAGCAATCTCACGAGGATTTTTCTGGAGTGGTTTTGCAAGTTGCATGGCCACGTTACTACTGACGTCTCCAAATTGTGGCTCAGGTCGTGAAACAATCGGTTCAATCTCTTGGCCATAGTGCTGGGATACGAGCTCACGGATAGATTGCTGAATATTCTGCATACGCACTAGTATAGCAGTGCTGTCACAGAGGTGAAAACTTCTGACGTATACTAGATAGTATGCAATTACTCGAACACCAGGCCAAAGACCTCTTAAAAAATGTCGGTATCGCGATACCATCCGGCATCCTCGCTCATAATGTCTCTGATATTGACCCATCTGATCTGACATTCCCTGTTGTGATCAAAAGCCAAGTGCCTATCGGCGGACGCGGCAAGCTTGGTGGCGTACGATTAGTCACATCTATCGATGATTTTCCTGCAACATTTTCTGAGGTCAAAGTGCTTGAAATAAAGGGTTATACACCAGAGTCCATCTTGATCGAAGATGCTATCGATATTGACCGCGAGCTCTATCTCGCACTTCGACTC
This sequence comes from Saccharimonadales bacterium (SeqCode), assembly GCA_039916485.1. Taxonomy (GTDB): domain Bacteria; phylum Patescibacteriota; class Saccharimonadia; order Saccharimonadales; family Saccharimonadaceae; genus JAPUDQ01. The sequence continues at coordinate 10,190 of JBDSLH010000040.1, forward strand.
AACCGTGACGCACGACGAATCGATGTAATCGCTTCGTCGAATGGTGGCGTAGAGATTGAGTCACAAACGTCATCAATAGTAAGCATGCCGTACGATCAAATCTCATATGATGATATTTCTGCAACGCTGGGTGTTAAGTCTAATGATATCAAACCGCTTATTGAAGCATTATATGAATGCATGGTGAGCAATGATCTTCTACTGCTAGAGGTGAACCCTCTTGTGGTAACGACCGATAATGCTCTGATCGCCGCCGATGCAAAGTGCTTGCTCGATGATAACGCTCTGTTTAAACATTCTGATTATGCCAATCAAGCAGTTTCATCAAGCGTTATGCCACTTGGCGGCACTATAGGTGTCATCGCCAATGGTGCTGGAATGGCCATGAGCACTATGGACACTATTTATGCAGCCGGTGGAAAGCCTGCGAACTTCCTCGATATTGGCGGCGGCACTGGTGAAGACGTTTTCATTAAATATTTACGTGAAATTACGACTATTCCTGGCATCACAAGCATAATCATCAATATTTTTGCTGGCATTACCCGTTGTGATGACATTGCACGCGGAATTATTGCCGCCCAATCACAAATCTCTGATCTTGTCCCGCTCTACATCCGACTCGAAGGCACACGTAAAGATGAAGCAGCAAAACTCCTTGACCAAGCCGGAATCCGTATGGAAACCAGTCTTGCCTCATGTGTTCAGCTCGCAATTGGAAGTACTTTGGAAGGGGATGTGAGCAAAGCTCAGCCAAACGCCACGGGAGCGCAGCCCCGTAAAGTGGCCCCTGAGAAAGAAGTTCCGATTGCAGAGCTGTTCTTTAACACCCCTACTATCGTCCAAGGGATTACGGGACACCATGGCAGTTTTCATGCTAAAGGCATGCGAGATGCGGGTACAGAGATAGTTGCCGGCATCACTCCTGGTAAAGGCGGCCAGTATGTCGATGGAATTCGTGTATATAACACCGTTAAAGAAGCAGTCAATGCTCATCAAGCAACCGCAAGCGTGATCTTTGTTCCGCCAGCTTTTGCAAAAGCAGCTATGATTGAAGCTATCGACGCAGGCATTACACTGATCGTCTGTATTACCGAAGGAATTCCTGTCCATGATATGCTCGCTGTTCAGCAATACGCACAGCAAAAGCACGTCACGATTCTTGGTCCTAACTGCCCCGGTCTAATCGTACCGGGCAGCCACAAGCTTGGTATTATCGCTGCGCATATTACAACACCCGGGAGTGCCGCGATCATCTCTCGCTCCGGTACACTCACGTATGAACTTGCTGACGCTCTGACGAAAAAGGGTATCGGCCAACGGATCGTATTGGGCATCGGTGGTGACCCAGTCCAAGGTATGAGCTTTACTGAAGCACTCGCACTTTGCGAAGCTGACCCTGAGATAGATCAGATCATCATGGTTGGAGAAATTGGTGGTACATCAGAGCAACAAGCAGCGGATTACATCAAAGAGCAGGTGTCCAAACCCGTTCATGGCCTCGTCGTTGGCCATTCACTCCCTGCTGGTCAACAGTTCGGCCACGCAGGTGCCATCGTCGGTGGTCTCGGGGAATCAGCAAAAGAGAAGACAGAGTATATGGCAAATCATGGTATTATCATGAGCCAAACACTTGATAACTTAATCACATCATTGAGTCAGGACTAAGGAAACTATATCTATGAACACACAACAAATTAAACCAAGTAACCAGGCGTCCGTAGCAAGTGTTACGCTCAAAGTCCTTGCACTTATCGCTAGGGTTACATCATATACGCCATACATACTATTTATCATCTTTAGCACGGTCCAGGCGTTAATGTGCCTGGCTCTACTAGTAGACGATGGAGTGAGTGTATCTGGTGTTATATTTTTAATACTCATGCTCCTGTTGCGTGCGCCTCTCCTGATAACAGGAGGAAGCTTGGATATGACCACTTCAATGGCTACATCTGACATTGCCATTTCGATTGGGTTCTGGCTAATTGTGATCACTGTTTGTGACCTGCTGATTAGAAAACGACGACATAAACGCCTTATAGACACAACTCCCCAGAAATGGTTACACAGAAAAACCCTGTTAATTTACACCGCTATATATCTGGTCTCCACAACTATCATGTTGATTTCGCAGCCCGATATGGGTGAGACGCTAGTTGTACAAATCCTCTTTTATGTCTTTGGCCTCATCTGCTACATCATATATCGCAGTATCAACTTGCTTGCACGCGCAATATTTGTAAAAAGCCAGCAGTTGGTACAAACGGGTACTACTTCAAAGCCTTAATAAATCCAGTAAACAGCGGATGTGGCCGGCCTGGGCGTGATCGGAATTCAGGGTGAGCCTGGGTTGCAACAAAATACGGATGGTCTTTAGCTTCGACAAACTCTACTAGAGTCACGTCTGGTGACTGTCCGGATATGACTAGACCACCTTTTGTGATCCCCTCTTCAAATACTCTGTTTACTTCATAGCGGTGACGGTGACGCTCGACAATATCGTTTGACCCATATAATTCAGCTACTTTTGATCCATCCAAAAGTCTTGCAGGATAATCACCGACACGCATAGTGCCACCTGTTGATTCCTTACCCTTTTGGTCCTCCATAATGTAAACTACCTGCTTGTCAGACTCAGGTGCAAATTCACCACTTGTTGCGTTTTCTACACCACCACGACGAGCAGCAGCAACGACTGCTACTTGCAGGCCGAGACACAGCCCGAGATATGGCACATTATTCATGAGTGCATAATCAGCAGCAGCTATTTTACCTTCCGCACCTCTAGTGCCAAAGCCACCCGGTACCAAGATCCCGTCGTATTTTGCTAGTTTATCGGTGCCCTTTGATTCTATCTCTTCGGCACTCACCCAGTCATATTTCACACGAACATCCTCATGCCAGGCGGCGCTTTTAAGCGCTTCGAGGACTGAGATATAGGTGTCTTCATTATCTAAATATTTCGCTACGATCCCAACACGAACTTCACGCTCATGGTTTACTGTCGCTTTTGTTACTACATCGTGCCACGGCTCGAGTTTCGCTTCACCGACTTCCATACCAAGGACGACTCGTAAGATTTGCGTATCAATACCGAGCTCATGCAGAGTTAGTGGTACTCTGAGCACTGTGTCTGCGTTTGGCAAAACTGCGACTGCCTCTGGTGCAACGCCACCAAACTGACTGACTTTTCGGATAATGCTGTCATCTGGTGCTTCTTCAACACGCGCGACGATGATATCTGGGCTAATACCAAATCCCCGGAGGTCACGTACTGCATTTTGCGCAGGTTTTGTTTTAAATTCTTTGCTTGCCTTGAGATACGGGACATACACAACATGCACGAACGCCACGTCACCTTTACGCTTCATCGCAAATTCACGAAACGCTTCAACAAAACTCAATCCCTCATAGTCACCAACGGTACCGCCGAGCTCAACGATGTGGACCTCAGATCCCTCACCTGCTTTTTCAATTTTCCGCTGTATGGCATCAGTAAGGTGTGGGACAAGCTGGACTGTTTTGCCTAAAAACTTACCACTGCGCTCGTCGGCGATGAGCTGTTGCATCAAGCTTCCGGAGAGCGTGATGCTATCTCTGTTCATCTCTTCATCGAGAAATCGCTCGTAATGCCCGAGGTCGAGATCTGTCTCCGCACCATCATGCGTCACAAAACATTCACCATGCTCTGCTGGGTTGAGTGTCCCGGCATCAACATTGAGGTAAGGGTCGCATTTCTGCATTGTGACACGGAGACCGCGTGATTTTAAAAGAGCGCCTAAAGACGCCGCGGTGATACCTTTGCCAACTCCAGAGATGACGCCCCCTGTCACAAAAATATACTTCGTTACATGAGGGGTGTTCTTCATGTATATCTACTATAGCAAATTTTTGTTTCTACAGATATGTTACTGCTACGATTGATGCGAAAAACAAAACATAATAGCCTATTTGTAGCCACAATGCCTTTGCATGCCCCTGTAAATTTCGTAACCCTATGTATAGTAAATAAACCATCCACAGAATCGCAATTGTAGATAAAATACGTCCTGGTACGTTCACTGTATTTGAAAGCACAATGAGAATAAGAAGTGGCAGAAGTGAAATTGCTGATATGCCAGTCAGTGTTTGGTGTAAGAATGTCAACCATCCACCTCTTTCAGGGAAAAATGTACACAGAATCTGGAATCCTAACGCAATTACAAGGAATAGGTAGAATAGCCCTGAAAGATTAAATTGCGGGATGAACCAGTTTGTAAAGAATAAATATAGAAAAACGAAAGGCACTATAAAACTCAGCGAATACAACACAGCTGATAGGTTAGACTTTGCTGCCTTTTGGCTAAACGTCTCATCAGTATTAAATCCTCGCATTTTCAATAGCAGCAATAAGCTGAATATATGAAGTACAACAGCAGCAAGGATATAGTGTTTCATATTCGGATTTGGCGGAGAGAGAGGGATTCGAACCCTCGATGCCCGTGAGGACATACTACCTTTCCAAGGTAGCGCACTCGGCCACTATGCGACCTCTCCATGACCCCTATTGTATCAAAACGTTGTGATATTGATTTTTTGTTGAAAAGCTGTTGTAATTTAATGTCATTTCATGTATGATATTGAGAACATTTAGCAACAAGTAATCAGAGTAAATCAATGCCACGCAAAAAGAAATCAACTGGGCCAGTCATTGAGCTGTCTAACGTCACCAAAGTATACGGTCACCAAGACACGTTACTGCATGCGTTGAATAAAATTTCTTTGACAATTGAAAAAGGTGAATTTGTAGCTATCATGGGCCCAAGCGGATGTGGCAAAACAACACTCTTAAA
>JBDSLH010000041.1:0-23993 GCA_039916485.1 Saccharimonadales bacterium (SeqCode)
CTTGTACGTCAGATGTCACTGTACCAATTAATTTCTTAAGCATTGTCAGCCTCCTTCTTGACGGTCTTGCGACGCGCATTGATCGCTGTGAGCGTCCGAGCTATCTCACGACGTGTGTTATTGACGACACGTGGGTTTGGCAACTCGTTTGCTGCAAGACTGCGGCGCGCATCACTTAGCTCCTGACGGAGCTGAGCAAGCGTATTGTGCAGATCTTTTTCCACTGGTGCGGTTTCTTTCTTTGCCATTTTAGAACTCCTCTCGTTTCACGAATCGGGTTTTAACAGGGAGTTTATGGCTTGCGAGGCGCATTGCTTCGCGAGCTACTTCTTCTGTCACACCTTTCATTTCGAACATAACTGTTCCGGTTTTAACTTTGGCAACAAAGAATTCAGGGTTACCTTTACCAGAGCCCATCTTTACATCTTGTGGCTTACGGGTAACAGGAGTATGAGGAAAAATACGAATCCAGATCTTACCACCACGTTTGATGTAACGAGTCATAGCTTGACGCGCTGACTCAATCTGTCGTGAAGTGATACGCTCATTAGTGAGGCTTTGGAGTGCGTAATCGCCAAAAGCGATGTAGTGACCTGCAGACGCTATGCCTTCATTCGTGCCTTTACGGACTTTACGATACTTAGTCTTCTTTGGTAACAACATGGCTTAACTCCTCTCTCCCTTGTAGATCCATACTTTCACACCGATGATTCCAGCACCTGGCTGCATCGCTCGTGCACAGTGATAATCAATATCAGCGCGGAGTGTGTGAAGTGGAACAGATCCTAGAATAATCTTTTCACGACGGCTCATTTCTGCTCCGTTGAGACGACCGGCTACCTCGATACGAATACCTTTAGCTCCAGCGTTCATCGTGTTTTGAGCAGACATCTTAGTCGCTCGGCGGAAGTTGATACGACGCTCAAGTTGGCGTGCAATGTTCTCAGCCACAATCTTTGCTGCAAGCTCAGGACGCTTAACCTCTTCGATGTTTACACGGACGGTTGTCTGCATAATCTTTTCAATATCGTTCTTAATCTCAGCAACACCTGAACCGCCGCGCCCGATCACAACACCTGCTTTTGCGGTATGGATAGTTACGGTTGTCATGTTAGCAGAACGTTCGATGTCAATCTGATTGATAACTGCTCGTGTAGCAAATCGAGATTCGATTGCTTTACGAACACGGATGTCTTGACCGAGCCAGCTTGCGAAATCACGTTTGCCACTAAACCACTTGCTACGCCAGTCTTTGCTGACCTGGAGTCGCATGCTAATAGGATTTACTTTTTGACCCATTACTTTGTCTCCTTCTTGGTTGACACTGTTGTCTTAGTAGTAGCTGCAGCTTTCGCTGGAGTCTTAATCTTCTTTTCTCCACTAACGAGTACGGTAATATGGGAAGATTTTTTCTCGTATGGTTTTGCTCGACCCATTGCGCCTGCGCGGAATCGTTTCAAACGAGGTCCTGCGCTGACCATAATCGTGTCGAGTACGAGTGATTTTTCATCTAGGCCGTCGTTGTTAAGAGCATTTGCTTTCGCACTTGCAATAACTTTAGCGACAACTTTTGCTGCACGGCGAGGCGTGTGACTGAGAATAATCATTGCATCAGCAATGGTGCGACCGCGCACGAGGCTTGCGACTTCACCAACTTTACGTGGTGTCATAGAAACACCGCGTGCAACCGCTTTGGTCTTAAGGATATCAGCCATTACTTCTTATCCTTTCCACCGTGACGACGGAACTTACGTGTTGGAGAAAACTCACCGAGTTTGTGGCCAACCATGTTTTCGGATACATATACAGGGACGTGTACACGACCGTTATGTACGGCGATTGTACGGCCAACCATATCTGGTGTAATCGTACTTGCACGCGCCCAAGTCTTAATGACCGTACGGTCGTCAGCCCCAAGAGCCGCCACTTTCTTAGCGAGCTTGAAGTCGACGAATGGTCCTTTTTTGAGTGATCGACTCATATACTACCTCTTCCTCTTCGCTTCATGGCGAGTCTTAATGATATCTTTATCTGTACTCTTGCGTCGTCGTGTACGGTATCCAAGTGTCAGTTGACCCCATGGAGTACGAGGTGCTTTACCTGTACCATGTCGTCCACCGTCACCACCACCATGCGGGTGATCTACAGCGTTCATAACAACACCACGAACACCAGGGCGAATACCCTTGCGTCGATTACGCCCGGCAGAACCGATTTTCACGTTTTGATGTTGCTCATTACCGACAACTCCAAGGCTTGCCATACATTCAACGCGGAACTTACGAACTTCACCTGAAGGCATACGAACTTGTGCGTAGTCGCCTTCTTTAGCCATAAGCTGTGCTTTGGTGCCTGCAGAGCGAACCATCTGGCCACCTTTGCCGGCTTGGATTTCAATTCCGTAGATTTGAGAACCAACTGGAATGTTTGCAAGTGGCAAGCGGTTCCCGGCTTCGACAGGTGCTGTTGAGCCACTTTCGATCTTGGTACCTATTTTCATGTCACGGGATGCGAGAATGTAGTGGTAGAGACCATATTGATCTTTGATACGTGCGATACGTGCGCTACGGTTTGGATCGTACTCAATTTGCTCAACGACTGCCGATGTGCCTGCGGAAAGTTGATGATTCATCAAACGATACATTCGCTTAACACCACCACCACGGTGACGAGTAGTGATACGACCTTGGTTATTACGACCAGCGGTTGATTTCTTGATCTTTATCAGGCTTTTGAGCGGCTTTTTGGTAGTAATGTCAGAAAAGTCCTGAGATGTCATACCACGACGGCCAGGTGTCGTTGGTTTGTATGCTTTAATAGCCATTACTTTGTCTCCTCCTCTTTAAAGAGTTCAATCGAACCTTTGCTGAGGGTTACATATGCTTTCTTAGTATCAGTACGTTTTGCTCGACCTGGGTTTTGGCGTTTGCCACGGAATGCGCGAACTTTTTTGCCTGTCTGGAGTACAGTACGAACGTCTTTAACAACGACGCCTTCGTATTGTGCATGGACTGCTTTGATAATCTCTGCTTTGTTAGACAAAAGCGGAACAGTAAACACATATGTGCCTTGCTGGCTTTGAGCATATGCCTTCTCGGTCATTCGAGGGATCAAGGTAACCATTACTTTGTCTCCTTTGCTGCAATAGGCTTCAGCCATGCTTCGATAGCTGTTATAGCTTTTGGAGTCATGATAATCGAATCAGCGTTGAGGATATGAAAGACACTCAAGTACGTCGCACGAACAAGCAATATACTTTGGATGTTCTTAGTTGCACGGAGTAACTCTGGAGTCTTTTCATCAACAACCATTAGGACGCGTCGAGTTTCAGCGAGTTTTTGCTTTGACAAGAAGTCAGCCATATCACGAGTTTTGCCAGTTGATTTAACGTCAACAATAGTGATTGTTTTGTCCTTGTTTGCGAGACTTAGTGCCTGTCTCAGTGCCACACGTTTTGCACTGGTTGATAGTTTCTTAGTGTAATTTTCGATACCGAGTGGTCCAAAGACGATACCACCGCCACGCCAGATAGGGTTTCGTGAGCTACCAAATCGTGCGCGACCAGTACCCTTTTGTTTCCATGGTTTCTTACCACCACCACTGACTTCACCGCGACGCTTTGTAACGGCACTTGATAGGCGCTGGGCAGCGAGGTGTGAATCATATGCGAGCTTAAGGAGCTCGTGATTTGTGACTTCGACGCCAAAGACGTCTTTGCTTAGTTTAGGAGTTGTAGTTTCAGCCATTATGCCATCCCTCCTATAGTTACGATGCCACGTCGAGGACCAGGTACCGCACCTTTGAGGCCGATGAGGTTGTCCTCGAGGTCAACGTAAGCAACCGTGAGGTTGCGGACGGTAACTTGCTCGTGACCCATCTGTCCTGCCATTCGCTTACCCTTGAAAATTTTCTGTGGGTACATCGAACCGATAGAACCAGGTTTACGAACGTTTCCGTTACCACCGTGAGTGTTTTTAGAAGTATTAAAGTTGTGTCGTTTAACCGTACCAGCAAAACCTTTACCTTTGCTAGTACCAGTTACGTCGACATTGTCGCCAACAGCAAAAACAGTGACGTCAAATGCGTCACCGATCTTGATATCAGTAGGGAGCTCAGACACGCGAACTTCTTGAATGACTTTTGGAGTCATACCAGACTTCTTGACGTGTCCCGCTACGGCCTTGCTCAGGTTCTTACCCGATCCATACCCGATTTGCACAGCAGCGTAGCCGTCAGATTCGACGGTTTTCACCTGAGTAACCATGCATGGGCCGGCTTGGATAAGTGTTACAGGAATCATAACACCATCCTCTCCGAGGATCTGGGTCATACCAATCTTGGTACCGAGGAGAGTTTTCATCTCTTGTCCTTTTCCATTTAAAATTCTTGGTGGCTGGCAGTATCAGAGGTGCTGACTTACCAATTCACCAAGAAAACTAATATTTTTCTAAAGTTACCAAAGAATTGTAACAGATTACGACCACTGTTGTCAAGAATTATTAGCTCGATAGATCAGTGATATACCTATTGATTGAGGCTTGTGTACTCGCAACGAGTGTTCGTAACCCACTAGATACCGTCCGCAAATCCGAATATCGTTCACTGAGAGTTTTTTCCGCTGCCGTAAAGCTTTCTGCATTACGGCTATTATTTGCTTCAGCGAGTGCCACCCATCCATCTCGAGCCGCACTAGACTTAGCAACGATTTCTGCATGTGTTGATCGCACCATCTCTGGAGGAGTTATTTTTTCAAGTGCTGTAACTCCTTCGTCCCATGCTGTTCTATACTCTCCTATAGCTGCAAATTCGCCACTTGTCTGAGCTGCAAGTGCTGTACCTAGAGCACCATCGACACTATCAATATATTGAGCAAGCGCTTTCATATCATCGAGTGATAATTGTAGCTTTTTATACGTAGCGGCAGTATTCTGACAATCAACACGTGCCCGCTTCGCTGGTCCATACCAACTCGCCACATCAATGCCTTGCACGCGACAATCTGTGGGGGCTGACAGTGAACTCCGCAGCGAACTTACAACGTCTTTAGTCAAGGTGTCAGCACTTGAAGTTTGCTTGCTTCGTTCAAAAATGCTGCGTTTCATGGTTGTTGTCTGTCGTTCGTAGTCGCGTTTGGTACTATCAGCAGTCACAAGACCGATGAGTAACATAATAGCGATGATACCTACTAGTATCAGAGCAGCTTTTTTGCCCAAAGATGTCATCCTCGGGCTCCAACGTCTTGTAGCTGGTTGTTCTTGAAACTTGGGCTTACTAACTACAATAGGCTTTGTTGTGTTTGAGGGTTGCGGCGTTGTTACGGATTTTGGTTGGGCTTTTTTTGCGCCAAGTGGTATTTTTTCTACAACCTCATCCTTAACCCGCATCTTTTTTCCATGACGATTTGTGTACTCACTCATGAGCGTATTCCGAGCTTAGGAGAATACATCTCACCAGATTGTGGCCATGCATTTGGTGTACAGCCTTGCATATCCATAGATTGTTGCTGCATCACAGGTGCGGCTTGACCGGCTGCACTACAATATCTGTGTCCGTGTCCAAGCCAATGACCTGTTTCGTGGTTAATAACCATCTGTCTATAACTGGCGAGATCGCCGCCAGCCCCTGACCACGATGGTGTTCCGTTGATCCATCGATCTTGGTTGATTACCACAGCACTGCCGACGTTACAGCTGTAGGTCGAATCACAGCCATCCGCTGAAAAAGTTGTCATTTGAGAGGCTTCACTCAAAAACATAGTAAAGTCACCCCCGCTCTCAACTTCACGAAAACTTACGCCGAGTCGAGTCCAACCACGGCCATCGTTCAATGTTGCGTTTACGACGCTTTTAAATTCAGAGAGATCCGCAGTAACCGTTCCACGGGTTGTCACTGCATATGTAACCACGCGTGCCGCGGAAGGAGCGGGAGCAAGCCATGAAGGGGTCGCAAGCTTAGGCACGGTTGCTTCAGACAAAAGTCCAATATCGTCATATACCCGAGGTGCTACACACCACGGTGACTTGGTTGGATCGCATTCTGCAGTATTATCTGCCGCATAGACAAGCGACGCTGATATAAAACCACCGCAGAGAATGGTTGCGATTGCTAGCCATAATCGCTTCATATACTTAGTGTACAGTATCGACGCTATTCGGACTACAAGGCAATGAACCGCTGAATACTCAAAGAACCTACGAAAATGGTATGATTATTTCATGCGTCGCGAACAAACACCCCAAGCATCAACTTCTTGGACAACACTTGTGCTATTTACAATTATATTGGCAGTTATAGGATGGTATGTTGTCTTTACTTCTCGTGGAATTGACCTTTCTATAGAGGAATCCCAAAAAATGGATGAATCGTCCCTTACAGCATCAACTATGTCTGTTGATCTTGGCGCAGGAAAACCCGTGTACCTCCCAACACTTTCCCAGTTAGCACCAAATAATAGTTGGATGTATGTATCCAAAAATACCCCTCTGTCTGCAGAGTATAAACCTGAGAAACTACAAGATATTACCCTGCCGAGGGCAGACAAAGACATTGCTATGAAACTGCGAGCAGACGTCCAGGCTAACTTAAAAACCTTATTTGATGCCGCAAAAGGAGACGAATATGATCTCATGGTATCGAGTGCATATCGTTCAATTAGCGACCAACAAAAGCTCCTCGACAATACCATTCGGACAAATGGTGAGATCTTCGCCAGCAGCTACGTACTTGCGCCTGGTGCAAGTGAGCACCACACTGGTTATGCACTTGATGTAACTGATGCTTCGACTGCATGCACACTTGACTCAGACGACTGCATTCTTTCGCCATCTACGGCCGCGTGGATAGCAGATAACGCTCATATATTCGGATTTATTGTGCGATATCCTAGTGGTAAGGAAGCCATTACTGGCATATCTCACGAACCATGGCACCTACGGTATGTTGGAGTTGTACTTGCAACGCAACTGTATGAAACAGATGCTACGTTTGATGAATTTATAGAAGTGGTTGCGCCGGGTCGAGTTTCTAGATAACTATTCCAGTTGGTAAAAAGAAACTAAATATTGCAAAAATAATGAGAACTACATACTCAATCTTACGGTCAATTTGCAGTTTGTCATGACTAGCAATCAGTAGTCCGAGTATCAATCCTATTGGAAATGCAGATACGGTAAATGGACCTAGCTCCAGTGGACTTGCAAAGCGAATCCATAGTGAGCCTAAGACGATGTACAGCATTATTTTTAGAAAATAAAATCCGTTGGATTCTTCAGATGTGTTTGTTTTTTGTGATTTTTTCATTACTTAATCCTATCATATATACATAGAGCGCAACAGATGTGCGCTCTATGTAGTAGGCTTGAAAGGTTTAGGCCTTCTTGGTTGTATCAGAATTAAAATGCTTCTTAGCGTCATCTGCGACATGTGATGCAGTTTTCTTTGCATCGTCAGCTACACGACCGGCACGGTCTTTTGCGTCAGTTGCAAGCTCGTTCCATTCTTTTTCTGCCCGCTTTGCCATGTCTTTCAATTCTTTTGAGCCATCATTAGCAGCGCGTTTTGCCTTTTCGGCTTTTTCGTTAGCTGTCTCTTTGGTTGTCTCAGCCTTACGCTTGATGTCATCACGTGTTTCTTTGCCACTTTTAGGGGCAAACAATACTCCTGCAACTGCACCAGCTATTGCGCCAAGTACAACTGCTCCAAATGCTTTATTTTTAGCCATTATGTAATACCTCCATTATAGATTGTCTGCTAATACCTTTAATTATACATCTATTACCGTAAAGAGATGTGATCTAGATAACAAAAAGCTCCCTATAGCAGGAAGCTTTTTGTGTATATGGTAGATTACATGCGAATTTCTGCGTCACAACCAGCTGGTAGGCTGAGGTTCTGCAATGAGTCGATAGTCTTTGGTGTTGCGCCAATGATATCGATAAGTCGTTTGTGGACACGCATTTCAAATGCTTCACCACCCTTTTTGTAGACATGTGGTGATTTGATGACCGTAAAGGTAGTACGCCGTGTCGGAAGTGGTACAGGACCTGCGATACTTGCACCCGTTCGAATAGCTGTATCAATAATTTGCTTTGCTGACTGGTCGATCACTTTGTGATCATACGCCTTGAGACGGATGCGGATCCGTGGCGCTTCGTTCTTGGCATCTGCCATGAGTAATACCCCTTACTTGTATACCGTAACCTCTGCTCGCTTCGTATCTTCTCACGGCTGGCTGAGTTCTCGATATGATTTGTTATACAGCTATACAGTAACAGATGTAGTCATATTTGGCAATCTCAGTCTACTTGGTAAATACATGCCATCTTTACTATTGGTGGCATCTTCTTCTGTGCCAACCGGGTCAACAAACAATTGTTCACCAACCATTCGACAGAAATATTTTCCGTTTTGAAGCTCATACGTTCTGAGTTCACTGTACGAGACACCGAGCGCCCAAGCCTGCATTGCATTTTTCTTAAGTACTATCCTGACGGTACCATCTTTCGCGGTATCTGAGCTGTACAATGCTACTTCTTCGCTCGTTAATCGATCAACCTCTGTTGATGCCCACATGAGTTGTATATAATCACTAATATCAGCATTTTGAATAATGCTGCTCTGAGAACGTAGGGTAAGATTTGGCGTACTTTGCACTGACTGTATCATAGCTTGCAACGTATCTTTAAGGTAATCTGGTATTTGTTGATGCTCCACAAGCACGCTATGCATATCGGGAATCATTGTAGTGAATGCCTCCATACAAGTCGAAATCATGTGATATTTTCCCTTTACAACAGTGTCCGTGATTACCTCATCTACACTATCTCCCTCTGTGGGATCGTCAACCGTACTAATCAAAGCCCATAATCGGTCTATCGTCTCATCACTTAGCCGCCGCTGCACTTCACCATAAGGGAACTGCTTATATATATCAGGTTGATCATCCATTATAACTATAATATAACAATAACTATATTCTGTCAATTACAGTGTTTGCTTTTCTTCGTGTGCTTTGGCATACTGCATAGCATAAGTAGTTATAAACAAAGGGTACCTATGCCAACAAAGAAAACCGCGGCGAAAACAGCTTCAAAACCAAAAGCAGTCGCAAAGAAGGCTCCAGTCAAAAAATTAGCAACAAAGAGATCAGCCTCAACAGCACATGTGCATCACCGATCGTTTATGCAAGCTAAATTTACCGAGCAAACAATTTACTGGCTGATCATTGGTGCGGCCGTTGTTGCACTTGCAGCATGGGTACTTTCATTACAGGTTCAACTTAACGAAATGTACGATGCTATTGAGACATCTTCGTCGTCTTCGATAGTAACGCCTGATAAACAAGAACTTTAAGCGTAATACACAATAAATACCCCGGATCTGCCGGGGTATTTATTATACTTCAACACTACTTATGACGGAGGTTAACTGCCGGTACTTAATTCCATAAACTGCTCATGTGACATACCCAGTGCAGAAGCTGCTAATTGTTCCCTCAGCTTCTCTTCTTGCTCTGGGCGTACAATTACCCCATTTTGAAACTCATTTGCGCCCGCAATACCTGCAGCTACGACTTCTGCTTGCAACCATGCTTCTAGTGGAGACGGCCACGTACGTACACGACGCTTTTTAGATAAACGGGTGTATCTTGGCTCGAGTAAAGTTAAAGCTGCTTGACCGAGATTAGACCGGCCTTCTTCCACACCAGCTACGAGAGGGGTATCAAGGTCACGCATATGATGACCATCTACAAAGTTAAGTCGAGAAGCAAGGTGTCCCGCGTAGCGTTTTGTCACCTCCTCGGTCTGGCGGGGAAGATCATCGAGATACACTTCAACTGATTCAATTGATAAAAATGGTGTCGTTAGTGTATTTGTCATTATCATACAATAGCAACAGAAAATGTATATATCAAGCAATATCATTTTAGATACTACAACTAAAAACACCCCCATTTTACTGAGAGCGTTTTTATAGGAAAAGTGATATTACTTAGTAATCTTCGTAACAACACCAGCACCGACTGTGCGTCCACCTTCACGGATAGCGAAACGAAGTCCGTCATCCATTGCGATTGGAGCAAGAAGTTTTACCTTAAATGTGACAGTGTCACCAGGCATAACCATCTCTTTGTCAGCTGGGAGTTCAACTTCACCAGTTACATCAGTTGTACGGAAGTAAAACTGTGGTTTGTAACCTTTGAAGAATGGAGTGTGTCGACCACCCTCTTCCTTTGTAAGGACGTAGACTTCTGCGTCAAACTCAGTGTGAGGAGTGATAGATCCTGGTTTAGCAATAACTTGACCACGCTCAATGTCGTCACGCTCAACACCACGGAGCAATAGTCCCGCGTTGTCACCTGCTTGACCTTGGTCGAGGTTTTTCTTGAATGCTTCAATACCAGTTACAACAGTTTTACGTGCTGTTTCTTTGATTCCAAGGATTTCAACTTCGTCGTTTAGCTTTACGATACCGAGTTCGATACGACCAGTTGCGACTGTACCACGACCCTTGATTGAGAATACGTCCTCAATAGGCATAAGGAATGGTTTGTCGAGGTCACGAGCTGGTTGTTCGATGTAGTCGTCCAAAGCTTGAACGAGTTCCATGACTGCGTCTTCGTACTTTTCGTCACCTTCGAGTGCTTTAAGAGCAGAGCCCTTGATGATAGGTACGTTGTCACCGTCATAACCGTTCTTTGTGAGAAGCTCACGAACATCCATTTCAACAAGCTCAACGAGTTCTTCGTCAGCCATGTCCATTTTGTTCAAAAAGACAACGATCTTTGGCACACCAACTTGGCGCGCAAGTAGTACGTGCTCACGAGTCTGTGGCATAGGACCGTCAGCAGCTGATACGACCAAGATCGCACCATCAACCTGTGCGGCACCGGTGATCATGTTTTTAACGTAATCGGCGTGACCAGGCATGTCGACGTGTGCGTAGTGACGCTTTTCTGATTCATACTCTTGGTGAGAAGTCGCGATGGTAATACCACGGGCTTTTTCCTCAGGAGCATTGTCGATTTGGTCGTAATCGACCTTTTTGTTTACATCACTTGGAAGTCTTTTTGCAAGTACTGTAGTGATAGCTGCAGTTAGCGTAGTCTTGCCATGGTCGACGTGACCCATGGTTCCTACGTTAACGTGAGGCTTAGTTCGGTCAAAATCTGCCATAATGTAGATTTTCTCCTCGATTAATTTAGTATGTATCGCGACACGACTTCAAAAAGGGCGTCGCGCGCATGCGTACAATTATATTGTGTGTAGCCACATCTGTAAAGGCCCTCTGTTATTTGCGCATCAATGATTGCACATAAAGCCAGATAAATGTTGCAAGGCTAACAACTCCAGAGACGATAGATGTATACATCGATGACTGTGCTACAGGAGAACCTTCTTTCGTATCAATAACTGACCAAGCGAGCACCGAAAAGCCATCACCGATACCCAGCACACTTGCGTACCCGATAACTGTTGAGACAATAAATATTTTCAAAATTAGATTATACCTACCATCCTGAAGTGTTCTGGTTTTCCAAAAGTAATAGAGATAAAACGCCAGCAACACTGCAAACGGCATTAGCGCGAACATTAACCATCCTTTTTGCGATAACAATAGTAAACCAAGTCCAAATGCCAGCGCCACATACAACGCCTGCATACTGAATGGTTCTTTGCCATTGGCCTTGGCAAGTCGCACGATGCTCCATGCAACAATAGCTACTAACACAATAAGTAGTGGTAACATACTACTAAGTATATCTTTAAGGGAGCGTAAGGTAAACAAAATCACCCCCTTCTTAGAACAAGGGGGTGATTTTTAGATAGAGTATCTGTCTACTTTACGTTACGCTTTTCGATGATCTCCTGCGCAACATTTGGTGGTACTTCTTCGTACTGAGCAAGCTCCATCGTGCTGGCAGCACGGCCTTGGCTCATACTTCGAATATCACCTGTGTAACCAAACATGTTACTGAGTGGAACGAATGCTTTGATGAGCTTGGCTCCTGCCATCAAGTCTTCCATCGCTTCGATACGTCCACGACGTGAGTTAAGGTCTCCGATCACATCACCCATGAAGTCCTCTGGGGTCGTAACTTCAACGCGCATAACTGGCTCGAGTAAAACTGGCTTCGCTTTTGGAATACCCGCTTTGACAGATAGGACACCTGCAAGGTTAAAGGCTAGCTCACTTGAGTCAACATCGTGATAGCTACCGTCATACAATGTCGCTTTGACACCGATCATTGGGTAACCAGCAATCACACCGTTGGATAGCGTATCTTCGATACCCTTACGCACTGGTGTACGATACTCGCTCGGGACAACACCACCCTTGATAGCGTCAACGAATTCAAAGCCTTCACCTTCAGGAAGTGGCTCAAATCGGACCCACACGTCACCGTATTGACCACGTCCACCTGATTGTTTAGCATGCTTCCCTTGAGCTTCAGCAGTTCCGCGGATCGTCTCACGGAATGCAACTTGTGGTTCACCGATGTTTGCCTCAACATTAAATTCTCGTTTCATACGGTCGATAAGGATGTCGAGGTGTAGCTCACCCATCCCGGACATGATAGTCTGGCCAGTTTCGTCATCGGTGTGGATACGGAAGGTTGGATCTTCTTCTGCAAGACGTTGCAACGCAATACCCATTTTTTCCTGGTCTGCTTTAGTCTTTGGTTCAACAGCAATTGATACTGGAGGTTCTGGGAATGTGATACTTTCAAGTGCGATCGGATGTCCTACTTCTGCAAGTGTGTGCCCAGTAAAGGTGCTCTTGAGGCCGACTACTGCGGCGATGTCACCAGCAGCAATCTCATCAATTTCTTCACGCTTATCAGCATGCATACGAACGATACGCCCGACACGCTCTTTTTCACCGGTAGTCGTGTTGAGGACATATGAACCTGCCTTGAGGTTACCCGAGTAGACACGTACAAAGATCAATTTACCAACGAATGGGTCAGTCGCGATCTTAAATGCAAGAGCAGCCATTGGCTCAGTGGCATCAGGTTTGCGACTCACTTCATCACCAGTTTTAGGATTTTTACCCCAAATAGCATCGACATCGAGAGGACTTGGGAGGAAATCAGTCATGATATCGAGAAGCTTCTCAACGATCACACCACGACCATCTCCACCGCTGACGAGATAGAAGTCTCCGGCAAGTACTCGCTTACGAAGTGCAGCTTTGAGCTCATCTTGAGAGATGGAGTCTTCACCCTTATCAAGATATCGTTCGAACAACTCATCATCAGCTTCAACGGCTGCTTCCACGAGTAGTGAACGCGCGTTTTTAGCTTTATCTACCATATCAGCTGGGATTTCACCTTGGACAAGTGCTTTGTCTGTGTAGTCTGAGTATGTGTATGCCTTCATATCTACGAGGTCAATAACACCATTGATCTCTTTTTCAAATCCAATAGGAAGGTGTACAGGAAGAGCGTGCTTACTAAGTCGATTGTGGATTGAGTCGAGTGATTTGTAGAAATCACCACCGGTTTGGTTGATCTTGTTGATGAAACAGATACGTGGCACGCCGTATTTGTTGGCTTGACGCCAGACAGTTTCGGATTGTGCTTCGACACCCATTTTGCCATCAAAGACCGTTACGGCGCCGTCAAGTACGCGAAGTGAGCGCTCAACCTCAGCGGTAAAGTCGATATGACCAGGTGTATCGATAATGTTAACTTTATGACCCTTCCAAAAACAAGTGACAGCAGCAGATGTAATCGTGATACCACGTTCTTTTTCCTGAGCCATCCAGTCGGTTGTCGCACTGTCACCGTCTGCACCACGAACCTCACCAATCTTGTGATTGATTCCCGTACGGTACAAAATACCTTCAGTTGTCGTCGTTTTACCGGCGTCAATGTGCGCAATGATCCCGATGTTACGGTAATCCTTGAGCGAAATATTCTTTGTATTATCTGCCATATTTTTCCTTATTTAGTCCTATATACTATCTGATCTCAGTACTACCTGCGCCATAGATGCGCAGAAACTACCTTCACATTTTTTTACTCCATCTGCAGCTAGTCTTTCGTGTTCTTTTACTGCATCGGCTATCCAGTGTACATCTCGATCAAGCGCTCGATTCCTGTCTCTGCGATGCCCTCCTGTGATGTCCCATAACCTTAAGGCCTTCTGACCTATGCTGTCTCCTGTAAATATATCGTCGGAATCATGCCTTTCGGTAACAATAAGTGCTTCAATTTCTTGAAGCCATTGTCTTGCTTGGCAAATTTCACCTGTCTCTGGGCATAACTCCGAGACTGCCATATCTAGGTCCGAGCGAAGTGTGCAAATGCACGGTTAGCTTCAGCCATCTTGTGTGTGTCTTCCTTTTTCTTGAAAGCTGCACCAGCTTCGTTGTAAGCGTCTACGATTTCAGCTGCGAGGCGTTCGTTGTAAGGAATTCCCTTACGTCCACGTGCTGATTGTACAAGCCACATAAATGCGTAGTGTTGCTGTCGGTGTCCCTGGATTGGGAATGGGATCTGGTAGTTTGCACCACCAACACGTCGGCTTTTCACTTCAAAACTTGGCAAAACATTACGGAATGCTTGCTCGAATACTTCCAGTGGTTCTTCAGATTTTAATTTCTTTGCAGCGAGCTCAAGAGCGCTATAGACAGCTTTTTCGGCAACATATTTCTTACCGTCAAGCATAGATTTGTTGATAAGACGCTGGACCAGTACTGACTGATATTTACGGTCAGGATTGAGTTTACGCTGTAGTTTTTTGGTAACTTTACGAGGCATGACTACTTACCATCTTTCTTGGCACCGTATTTACTACGGCCTTGTTTACGCTTGCTAACACCTTGGAGGTCGAGTGCACCACGAACGATGTGGTAACGAACACCTGGGAGGTCCGGCACACGTCCACCACGTACGAGCACAACTGCGTGCTCCTGGAGGTTGTGACCTTCTCCACCGATGTACGCCCATACTTCTTGGTGGTTTGTCAGACGAACACGAGCAACTTTACGAAGCGCTGAGTTCGGCTTTTTAGGTGTCTTAGTCGTTACACGGATACAAACACCACGCTTTAGTGGCGCGTCTTGATTGTAGTAACGAGTTTTAAGTGCATTGTGAATACGACCGAGGTGAGGAGATTTACTCTTCTTACCAGCGGTCTTTCGCGGTTTGCGAACCAGTTGGTTGATTGTTGGCATAGAAAAACTACTCCAATTACATCTAATATTGTTGTGCCGACGAACTACCACTTGCTAAAGGTGACGCCCGTAATGCATGAGCCAGGCAGCAAGCCTTCTCATACGTCTTTTGTCTATGGCGAATGTGTACACGTATATTCGTCATATCAAAAGAGGAAACTCATATACAATATTAGCACAATTTGTATCTGTTGTCTATTGACGGTTTGTGAATCGTATATAACAATATACACATCCTTACGTGATGTGAGGTGATCACTTTTTCCGTGATCCAGTCATTCGTCGGGACATGGACGACGTAGTAGAAAGGCGGACGTGATGTCCGAACTGATCAGAATACGACTCGTTAGGGTTCCTGGGCTCAGGACTCTGACCGACGCGCTTGCATATGGGGCAGATCCGTTGGTGAAGTTTAGGATCCAAGTGACAAAATGCGCTTCTGGCCCAAAGGGAAACATGATTCGTGGCATCCAAGTCATCGGTCTTGAGCTAGACGAGGAGCACCTACGCGCACGAGCGTGCCTCAAAGTCCTACTCCACGAGCCGGTAGTTCTGACAACAGAAACCTTGAGGCCAAAAGGAACTGTTGAATTGGACGTCAACTTCTGGACTCACACCGATGGGGAGCTCAGGATTCCCCTCTAACCCCGCACCTACTCGGTCGAGCCCTGCTCCCGAAAGGGGGCGGGGTTTCGACATTTTAGACATTTTACCATCACACAAAACACTTTATACCCATTCTAAAGGCACTAGACTGTCTTACTTAGATTGTCTTACGTATTCATAAGAGCTGAAATCTCACGTATCCAACGTTTCCTTTTATTAACAACGAAAGATTCTTTACCATTGGACGTTACTATTCGCAGACCATTAGGCACTATGCCAAGCATATTAAACGTCTCTATCGATTTTACCTCTCTGAGTGGTATTACGGTTTGGTGAACTTGTACATTGAAGCCGTGCGATTTGAAATGAAGGGCATCTCGTGTCAAGTACAACCAACCACCCACGGCTTCTCGTGGTTGTAAGTGATTAGCGCCTCCAGACAACAGCACTATCTCCTCTCCAAGCATATCTTTTTGCTCTGTATCTGAGCGACCAATCAAGAGTCTAACGATAGCTGTAATTACCAAGCCAAAAAGCACGCCACTCAGCAATGCCGGCACACCTGCATTCAAAAAATTCAGGTACATAAACAAAAACCAAAGAGGTAAGCCAAATGCTAAACTGGATAGTATAAAGGTCTTGATATAGTTTGGTTTTACTTTTTGAGTCATACACTAATGATACTTTCTTAATTAGATCATGACAATCAGATGTAATTCTGTTGATCTCAGGCACCCCCACATAATGAACCCATAATTAAAAATAAATCACATGTTCTGATGACCCAGAACCAACTCCTTCTTTTGTCTTGATACAAAAGAATCAAAACATCAAGTCACTATTACCCCTCCCCTGTCACCTGTTGTCAGCAATGACAATCAACCTGCGGAACTCTCCGTCGGCTGACGGTTCAAACAGTCCACGGTTTTAATCTGATTGTCATGATAGACACCCGAACATCTGAAGCTGCCAAGGAGTTTTCGGTTCCTTTGTCGGTACAAAGGAACAAACAGATTCTCGGTTACAAAACAAAATAACCCGCCTTTCAGCGGGTTATTTCTCTACCTAAATCTGACTATTCTTCAGATTCGCTTGCTGCTTTTTCGGCAGCTTCTGCTAGTGCAGCCGGTGCCCCAGTACCGACAGGGATCTTGCGACCAATGATCACATTTTCCTTTAGTCCGTAGAGGTGGTCAACACGACCTGATACTGCAGCGTTGATCAGCACACGTGTAGTGTCCTGGAATGAAGCGGCTGATAGGAAGCTGTCACTCCAGATACTCACCTTGGTAATACCAAGAAGGAGTTGCGTGAACTGTGCTGGGCTCTTGCCTTCGTCAGTGAGACGTTTGTTCTCTTCGACAACAGCAGCTTTACTGATGATGTCTCCGGTTACAAATAGGCTATCACCTGGCTCTTCGATCTGAACACGGCTAAACATCTGACGCACGATGATTTCAAGGTGCTTGTCAGCAATGTTCTGCCCTTGTGCTGCATAGATACGCAGAACTTCGTTGATCATATAGCGCTGTGTCTCTTGGATTCCCTTGAGGCGCATCAACTGGTGAAGGTTCACAGAACCGTTTGTGATACGGTCACCTGCTTCGACGACGTCACCATCAGCGATGGTAAGCTGACGCTGTGAAGGGATCTCATATCGCACAGGTGCTTGTGAGCTACTTGTGATCACGAGCTCGCCATCAGCAACTTGTACAGTTCCGTCAAACGGAGCGACAAGTGGCATTGATTCGTCATCGTTACTCGCGAGTACGTCACCAGCGGTTACATCGGTGCCAGATTTGACTCTGACAATCTGATTATCAAGTGTGACACTCTCAGTCCGTCCTTTGCTCGGTGTGATTTGGACAATGTATTTGTCACCCTCTTCCCAAAGCTTGACGTCACCAGGTGCATCAGCAATAACAGCTTCACCCTTTGGCGTACGAGCTTCGAAGAGCTCGTCAACACGTGGGAGACCTTGAGTAATGTCGTCACCTGCAACACCACCGGCATGGAAAGTACGTAGCGTTAGCTGAGTACCTGGCTCACCGACAGATTGTGCAGCGATAACACCGACAGGCTGTGCGATAGCGATCTTTTCGCCTGTTGCCATGTCGATACCGTAACTTCGCTGTGGAACACCCCGAAGTGTTTTGCTCGTGAGGATGCTCATGATTGCGACTTGCGTCAGCTTTTCATCGGCTTGGATGCCTTCAGCAATTTCCTTGGTGATAAGATCAGCACGCTCGACGTGTCCTTTTATCGTTTCTGCGGCATATCGACCGTACAGTCGATCACCAAAGTCGATACCAGTGATGTCTGTCTCACGACGGTAGATGATAAATCCTTCATCATCGTCTCGCTCATCTTCAACAGTAAAGATATCTTGGCTGACATCTACAAGACGACGAGTCAGGTAACCTGAGTCGGCTGTCTTAAGAGCTGTATCAATAAGACCTTTTCGAGTACCTCGAGTGTAGACGAAGGCTTCGAGTGGACTCAATCCCTTTTTGAAGCTACTTCGGATAGGAAGCTCGATCTCTTTACCGGTTGCATCGACAACAACACCAAGGCTGGCAGCTGCCATCTTGACGTTACCGATGTCACCACGTGCGCCAGAGTCAACCATGATTGCGATAGATGTATCTTCGTGAGCAATCTTTTCGCTCAGGACAACCAAGATCTCTTTGTCGATGTTGCGCCATGTTTCAACCGTGAGGTTGTAACGCTCGTCGTCTGTAATAAGACCTTGTTCGTACTGTTCGGAGATTGTTGCGGTTCGATCATCACCACGACCAATGATTCCATCAATTTCAGGTACGGCAAAGTAGTCGTTCATACCTGTTGATACAGCCCCTTCAGTAGCGTAACGGAGCGCCAAGTCCTTGATATCATCAGCACTTTCCGCTGTTTGGATCTGTCCATATTTGGTAAAAATCTGACTCAACACCTTTTTAAGGGCCTTTTTGGTCATGACATCATTCACGTATGGGAAATCTGCTGGCATAACTTCGTTAAAGAAGACACGTCCGAGTGATGTTTCACGCATTTCACCCTTTACGAGGATACGGATTGGAGTCTGGAGCTTGATCACACCCATGTCCTTGGCCATAACAGCTTCGGCAATAGAGCTATATGATTTAAACTCTTTTGTCTGAACACTTGGTTTTGGATACGTGAGGTAATAACAACCGAGGACAATGTCCTGAGCAATGTTAAGGATCGGTGAACCATCAGCTGGCTTCAGCAAGTTGTTGGTTGCACTCATGAGATCTCGGGCTTCAGCTTGTGCTTCAGCAGAGAGTGGCAAGTGAACAGCCATCTGGTCACCATCAAAGTCAGCGTTAAATCCTGTACATACGAGTGGGTGAAGCTGGATAGCTTTACCTTCGATAAGTTTTGGCTGAAAGGCTTGGATGCTCAAACGGTGAAGACTCGGTGCACGGTTCAGAAGAACGTATTTACCTTTTGTAACTTCATCAAGTGCATCCCAGATGATCGTCTCACCCGAGTCGATCAAACGAGTTGCAGAACGAATGTTGTGCGCATACTCGTTTTGGAGTAACCAGCTAACAACAAATGGTTTAAATAACTCAAGTGCCATTTGCTTTGGGAGACCACATTGGTGAATCTTGAGCTCAGGACCAGCAACGATAACCGAACGGCCAGAATAGTCGACACGCTTACCGAGAAGGTTCTGACGGAAACGACCTTGCTTACCTTTCAGCATATCGCTAAGACTCTTAAGACGGCGACGTCCACCTGTAGAGCTGACAGCACGTCCACCACGAGCGGCAGAGTTGTCGATAAGTGCATCTACAGCTTCTTGAAGCATACGCATTTCGTTACGGCGAATGACTTCAGGAGCATTGAGGTCAATGAGTTTCTTAAGGCGGTTATTACGGTTGATCACGCGACGGTACAGGTCATTGAGGTCAGATGTAGCAAAACGGCCACCAGTCAACTGCACCATAGGACGGAGGTCCGGTGGGATGACAGGAAGGACGGTGATACACATACTTTCAGGACGGATGCCTGCACGTTGCATACCCTCGAGGACCTTGAGACGTTTGACAATCTTTTTCTTGCGCTGGCCTTTAGCGACTTCTGCTTCTTCGGTCAATTCCCGGATCAAAACATTGAGGTCAATTGCTTTTAGGAGTGCTGCGAGTGCTTCACCACCCATACCGACAGTAGCAAGATCTGCGTACTCTTCAGGGAGGTTTCGATAATCAGTCTCGTTAATGAGTGCTGCTTTTACGAGGCTTCCAAGCTGCGTCTTACGTAGTTCGATAGAAGCATCGAACTCTTCGATTTCTTTGGTTTGCTCTGCAGCAAGTTTCTTGACATCAACGGTTTCGTCTTCTGCGGCTTTTTCATAACGAATTTTGATAGCAGCATGACTTGCGTCTTGCTCTGCTTCGAGATCTGCGAGCATTTGATCACGTTTATCTTCATTTACATTTAGTATCAAGTAGCTTGCAAAGTATGCAACTCGCTCGAGCTGGCGTACGGGTACACCACTGAGTAGAGCCATAGCGCTTGGTGCGCCACGCATGAACCAGATATGTGCAACAGGTGCAGCAAGCTGGATATGTGCCATACGCTCACGACGGACAACGCTTCGTGTTACGAGCTCGCCATTTTTATCAACGGCAGCTTCACGGGAACGAACACCCTTGAGCTTTGTGTCGTGTGGGTTGATGTCTTTTACCGGCCCAAAGATACGCTCACAGAACAAACCGTCGCGCTCTGGTTTTTGGGTTCGATAGTTGATAGTCTCAGGCTTTGTGACTTCACCGTAACTCCATTTCATAATGTCGTCGGCGCTTGCCACCGCTAGTCGCACTGCGTCAAAGTCTGCAATGCTGGTGCTTACCATAGGACGTGCCATATTACACCTCCTCACTTTCTTTATCACTTGTTTCAAATTCTTCAGCTGTTTCGATACTCATACCGTCTTCGAGCTCAATAGCACCAAGCTCATCAGCTTCGTCACGAACAGTTTCAACTTCACCGATTGGTTCGACAGGGACAGCAACGACGTCTGCATCGGCAACAAGGATATTTTCGGCGTCGATTGTTGCTTCATCTTCGATGAGGTCAACACGGAGTCCGAGTCCTTGGAGCTCTTTTACAAGAACGTTGAATGATTCAGGAATCTTAGGTCCCATGATCGGTTCGTTTTTGATGATGCTTTCGTATGCTTTCGCACGACCGTAGACATCGTCAGATTTGATCGTCAGCATTTCCTGGAGTGTTGTTGCAGCACCGTATGCTTCGAGTGCCCACACCTCCATCTCACCAAATCGTTGACCACCATTTTGCGCTTTACCACCGAGCGGCTGCTGGGTGACCATTGTGTATGGTCCGATAGAACGTGCGTGGATCTTGTCTGCAATCATGTGATGTAGCTTGATGATATACATGACACCGACAGTAGTTTTCTCCTGGAATGCATCCCCAGTACGACCGTCAAACAATTGG
Organism: Saccharimonadales bacterium (SeqCode); assembly: GCA_039916485.1. Classification (GTDB taxonomy): domain Bacteria; phylum Patescibacteriota; class Saccharimonadia; order Saccharimonadales; family Saccharimonadaceae; genus JAPUDQ01. Next base: position 21,277 of record JBDSLH010000041.1, read on the forward strand.
ACTTTTCCGTCTCGTGGGAATCCAGCTTTTTCAAGCTGTTCTTCGATGACTTCGTTTGGTACACCGTTAAATGGAGGTGTAGAAACTTTGTAGCCAAGTGCTTTTGCTGCCATACCAAGGTGTGTTTCAAATAGCTGACCGAGGTTCATACGACTTGGGACACCGAGTGGGTTCAAGATAACGTCAACTGGGCTTCCGTCTTCCATAAATGGCATATCTTCTTCTGGAAGGATACGCGCGACGACACCCTTGTTACCATGACGACCAGCAAGTTTGTCACCGACAGCAATCTTGCGAAGCTGTGCGACATAGATCTGGATCTGCATGAGGACGCCAGCTTTGAGTTCATGACCATTCTCTCGTGAGAATATCTTTACTCCGACAACTTTACCGTGCTTACCGTTGCTCATTCGCTGTGAAGTATCACGGACATCTTTGGCTTTTTCACCGAAGATTGCACGGAGGAGACGCTCTTCTGAGCTGAGTTCTTGCTCACCTTTTGGCGTGATCTTACCGACGAGGACGTCCCCGGCTTTTACTTCTGCACCGACACGGACAATACCGTCTTCGTCGAGGTGACGGAGTGATTCTTCGGATACATTCGGGATGTCACGAGTGACAATTTCAGGTCCGAGCTTGGTTTCACGGACTTCAACCATGAAGTCTTGGATGTTGATGCTAGTGAGATCGTCATCTTGGACAATTCGGTTACTGAGGATGATTGAGTCATCCATGTTGTAGCCATTCCATGGCATAAATGCGACAGTTAGGTCACGACCGAGTGCGAGCTCACCATCGGCGATACTTGCGCCTTCGATGAGAATGTCACCTTTTTTGACTTTGTCGCCTCGACTGACACAAACGCGTTGGTTGATCGAACGATCGTCGTTACTCTGCTCAAAGTGAACAGGTTTGTACACACGGACATCTTTTGGACTGTATGCTACGTGGATTTCATCAGCATCTGCTCGAACAACTTCACCGTCACCAGCAGCAACAATTAGCTGTGAAGTATTACGAGCGATATCAGCTTCGATACCAGTACCAACAGTTGGTGCCTGAGTAGTGATCAGCGGTACTGCTTGACGTTGCATGTTTGATCCAGTGAGTGATCGGTCAATACGGTTCTTTTCAATGAACGGGATGAGCGCTGCAGTTGATCCGATGATATGCTTTCGTGAAGCATCCATAAATGTTACTTCTGACGCATCAACTTCACCTGGCTCGAGACGGATACGTGCGCTGACACGTCCTGATAGTGTGTTGTCTTTCATATCAATGTTAGCTTCAGCGATGATTTCGTTGGCTTCGTCGGCAGCATTAAGGTAGACAACATCATTAGTTACTTTGCCGTTAACAACGCGGCGGTATGGTGCTTCGATAAATCCGTACTCATTGATACGTGCATATGACGCAAGGTTGAGTACGAGTCCAATGTTGGCACCTTCTGGTGTTTCTACAGTACAGAGGCGACCATAGTGAGTCTTGTGCGCGTCACGGACTTCGAGACCGGCACGTTCACGTGATAGACCACCAGGACCCATTGAGCTGAGGCGTCGTTTGTGACTAAGCTCTGACATAGGGTTTGTTTGATCCATAAATTGGCTCAACTGGGAGCTTGCAAAGAATTCACGTACAGCAGCAACAACAGGTCGGGCGTTGATCAGTTGTGCAGGTGTAACTGTTTCGATGTCGCTGACACTCATGCGGTCTTTTGCGTTGCGGTCCATACGGAGCATACCGATACGGAACTGACGTGCAACAAGCTCACCGACGAGTTTGACACGACGGTTGCTGAGCGCATCAATGTCATCTTGTGGTTCTTGTGTGTTGTTTAGACGAATAATCTCACTAATGATAGCGACGAGATCTTCGAGACGCATGACACGGTTCTCGGTGGTGTTGGCGACATCCATTCCGAGACGTTGGTTGATCTTGTAACGACCAACGCGACTAAAGTCAAAGCGCTTGAAATCAAAGAACATACGTTCGATCATGCCACGAGCGTTGTCAACAGTTGCGAGGTCACCTGGGCGGAGCTTACGGTAGACTTCGATCAGGGCTTCGTTCGTACCTTTGGTTGCATCTTTTTCAAGTGTTGCATCGATGTAGTTAATATCACCAGTATCTATGTCTTTAAAGAGCTCTTTGATACTCGCGTTTGTCGTGTGACCAAGAGCACGGAGCAGTGTTGTGACTGCAATCTTACGACGACGGTCGATTTTGACATACAGTGCACCACTCGTCGCTGTTTCAAACTCGAGCCATGCACCACGGCCTGGGATTAGCTTTGCACCGTAGAAGTTACGGCCTGCGTGACTGTCGGCTGTAAAGAAAATACCGGCAGAACGGATAAGCTGAGAAACAACGACCCGCTCAGCACCATTGATCACAAAAGTACCGCGTTCAGTCATCCATGGATAGTCACCAAGATAGATCTCTGACTCTTTGACTTCACCGGTAACTTTGTTTGTTAGCTCAACAACAGCCTTGAGAGGTGCATCGTAGCTGATGTTATCGTAACGAGCTTCTGCTTCGCTGATTTTTGGATCTTCAAAGTGGTAATCTTTGAAACGTAACTCTAGTTTTTGTTCGGTATAGTCGCTGATCGGATTGATCTCTGCGAAAATTTCCCCAAGGCCTGTCTCGACGAACTCTTTCCAAGAGTTAATCTGATGGGCAATGAGGTTGGGCAGTTCAAGAGCGCTATCTTCTTG
>JBDSLH010000042.1:0-8570 GCA_039916485.1 Saccharimonadales bacterium (SeqCode)
ATGCGAACTCCTGTAGCCGCAATCGAAGGCTACTTGGGGCTCGCACTGAACCCGCAAACAGCCACTATCGACGACAAAGCGCGAATGTACCTGACAAAAGCTCATGAGTCAGCCGAGCACTTAGGGCAGCTATTTCAAGATCTTCTTGATGTCAGCAAAGCCGAAGATGGTCGATTGTCGAGCAATCCAACCGCAATTGATGTGACGTCATTTGCTCGCGATGTCACCTCGTCATTACAGTCAAAAGCAATTAACAACCAGATTTCACTCGTCTTCGCTCCAGATACAAATGATCCAGCCAACCAAACCATCACGCCCGTGTATTACGTCAACGCTGATCCAAATCATTATCGTGAAGTCCTCGCCAACCTCATAGAAAACGGCATTAAATACACCAAAAGTTCCGGCACTGTTACCGTTGATATCTCTGGTGATGAGACTCACGTTATCATTAGCATTATCGATAATGGTCTTGGTATTCCGACGGAGGACATATCTCACTTGTTCCAGAAATTTTATCGCGTCGACAACACTGACACACGTGAGATCGGCGGTACAGGACTTGGTCTGTATCTCTGTCGTCGTCTTGTTGAGTCCATGGATGGTCGTATATGGGTCGAGAGTGTCTATGGCAAAGGAAGTATGTTTTTTGTAGAACTTCCGCGTATGAATAACGACCAAGCACTTCAGCAGATTCAAGCTTCACAGCAACAACAGTAGCCACGGTGATAACAGTATTGTGGCAACAGATATCCATGCCAACATAACCGGTATGGATTTTTTACAGAGTCATGCGTATAGTAGATGGTAATATGACTAAAATTATGCTTGTCGAAGACGACAAAAGTTTACGTGAGATTTATGGTGTGCGATTACTTGCGGAAGGATACGATATCGTGTCAGCAGGGGACGGTGAAGAAGCCCTCGCTATGGCAATTAAAGAACGACCACAACTGATCCTCAGCGATGTGATGATGCCAAAAATCAGCGGTTTTGATCTGCTTGATATTTTGCGCTCCACCACAGAGACAAAAAATATCCGAGTGATCATGATGACCGCGCTAAGCTCAGAAGACCAACGCCTCCGAGGTGAACAGCTTGGTGCCGATAGATACCTCGTGAAATCCCAAGTTGGCATCGAAGATGTCGTGCGTGTTGTCCATGAGATTCTGGAAGATTCAGTACCAGCCGCAACCTCGCCTACGCCAGCACCTACGCCTACTGCCGCGCAACCAGCACCAATGGCACCGACCTATACGCCAACTCCACGACCAATCGCGCAGTCACAACCAGATCCTGTTCAATATCAAACACCTCAGTCTAACCCAATTCCACCGCCAGCTGGATCAGCGCCATTACCTGTACCGACAGCAGCTACTGCAGCACCTACACCTGTCGCTCAGCCGCCACAGGCTCGCGCAAAAGTAATCACGCCACTTAACGACCCGACCGTTGGGGTGAACCTCACGGACCTCCTCAATAAAGAAATAGCCAAAGAAGCTGGCATCGACACTAACAATGCTCCAAGTGTCGCAAGTATTGAACAGACCCAGTCCCTGGTCGATAGCCAAATCGACCAGTTTGCAAATGCACCTGCCATAGAGGCACCCACTGTTCCAAGTGATATTCCTACTGTAAATGTAAACGCCGATGGCACTATGTCGGGGCCTACAGATTCACCAGAGTTACCAAAGCCAACGCCTCCACCACAACCACCTCAGACATCATAATCAGCTACATCAGGTATACTGGCTGATATGACAACGACTCGACTCAATAAATTTATTGCCCATAGTGCAGGGCTATCCCGTCGTGAAGCTGATGATGCCATCGCCTTAGGCCGAGTAATGGTCAATGGTATCCGCGCTGAGCTCGGGACGCAAGTAGGCCCAGATGATATAGTCATGCTGGATAAAACCCAGATTACTGAGTCAACGCACTACACATATATTGCTCTCCATAAGCCAGTCGGCTATGTCTGCTCTAGACGAGCGCAGGGTGATACCTCAACAATTTATTCGTTATTGCCAGCGGATCAGCACAACCTCAAAGCTGTCGGTCGACTCGACAAAGATAGCTCTGGGATTTTGCTCCTGACCGATGATGGAGATTTTGCGCACAGCATGACGCATCCGAAATTTCATAAAACCAAGAGCTACCTCGTTACTCTCGATGCTCCGCTCGCTCCGCTCCACCACCAGATGATTAACGACATTGGTGTCCAGTTAGAAGACGGCCGCAGCCAGCTCCAACTAGAAAAAATGGATGATGATGCTATGTCATGGCGAATCACCATGCACGAAGGCCGAAACCGTCAGATACGACGAACATTTTCTGCTCTCGGATATACAGTAGTCACACTGCACCGGACTCAGTTTGGACCATACAGTCTTGGAGAGCTACAGTCAGGGAAAACCACAACAGTAAATCCTTGATTGAAGCTTAACATTGTTATTTACACATTTTTATGATATAATATTAATATATGTATCAAACAAGCTTGCCTCCGTTCCAGCAGGAATTTGAAAAGTTAATAGGCCCAGAAGCATCACGAACCCTGTGCGCTCCTACGGCTCTGTTTGCGTGTGCCCATCTCGCTGGACACGTAATGCCTCAACCACAAGAATATGTCACAGGGTTAGATAAGTCTGCCTGGAACCCTAATACAAAGGGTTGGAGTAGATCAGGATTGTCTAAAATGTTACGTCAATATGACATTCCGGTAGTATCTTGGCATACAGATACAACAGGACAAAATCAAAGCGAGCTTTCTGTGGCAAACATGAAACGCGCAGGATATATTGCTTCAGATTACGAAGAGTCTTACCTTCGTGAAGTAGTTATGAAACTGAGCCTTATCCAACTAGCCGAGATAACGCCTGTTGTAGTCACAGTTAAAAGTGGATTTGCACACAACCGTGCTCACCATGCAGTCGTTATCACAGACGTATCCTTAGATGGAGAAAAACTATCAATCTTTGATCCAGACAATGAAAGTACCGTAACCACTACATCTACTGACCATTTCTCTCAATACATTGATTTAGACGGTGCGTGTTCTGTAGTATTGACAAAACTCGATTACACATAGCAGCTGGCTTTTATACATTGATAAGACTATTTTCAAAACTACTTATTTTCGTCCTCTGCATAGGCTAGGACTCATCAGCATATCTAGGAAGATATGGAATAAGAAAGGGGAGTGCGCCATGCCTGGGACGCCGCTGTCATTGCGACAACGCGGCGTCCCGGCAGGCAAGTACGCGTCAGACGGGCTGACGGGCGTACTTCTTCGCCAGTGCCTTGAGCTCGGTTCGAGCGTCCAGGTACGACTCCGCGTCGTCGCAGATGCACGGCAAGGTCGTCACTCCAGAGCTGTCCGACTGCCAGGGCAGGGTGGTGATCTGCTGAAAGCAGTTGAACCCCCGCAGCTCGGTGATGAATTTTTCGTTGCCTTCTTTCGACGAGAAATCAGGCACGTAGAGCACGAACACGGTGGTGGGTTCGGTGATGCAGTCAGGCACCTCCAGCATCGTTTCCGGGGCCGTCACGACGATCCGAACACGGGCGCTGAGCATATGCGTCACTCTCCTTGGTGGTGTGCGAGATATACTCGCGTCAATAGCAACAACAAATGTTGAAGCCATATACATTAAATTATAGCACTTTTAAATACCTTTGTAAATACCTTCACATCTGTTATAATGTATACATATGGCACAAAAACTACCAACAGTTGCAATCGTCGGACAGGCAAACGTCGGCAAAAGCAGTTTATTTAACCGCATCTACGGCTCTCAAGAGGCCGTTGTTGCTCGTGAAGCAGGTACAACGCGTGACAATGTCATCCGTAAGATTACCCTCGAGTCCAAAGACCCTCAGTCGTTTTGGTTAGTAGACACAGCTGGTCTTAAAAAAGCCGAGGACGACTTTGAAGCTAGTATCCAGGATCAGATAGAAGAAGCAGCCGATGCAGCTGATCTCATCATGGTTATTGTTGATGGGACACAATACCCTAGCGATCAGGACCGCACAGTCGCCAAGAAAGCTCTCCGGAGTAAACAACCAGTTGTGCTCGTCATTAACAAAACGGACCTCAAAGGCGCATTACCTGATACCGAATTCCGCCGACTTGGTATTTCGACGATTATCCGCACGAGCGCTGAACATGCCGTCGGTATCGATACTTTGTTGCGTTATGTTACAAAAAATATTGAGCCAGTTTACGAAAGTGACGCCGACAACACCCTTCGAATCGCACTCATCGGTCGACCAAACGTCGGCAAAAGCAATCTCTTCAACCGTCTCGCCGGCAAGCAGCAGGCGATTGTGGCTAATGTGGCCGGCACAACCCGTGATGTTAACAGAGTAAATCTCAAATTTGAAGGTCGTGAGGTCATCCTACTCGACACAGCCGGTATCCGTAAAAACGGCAAGCAAGAAGTCGGTATCGAAAAGTTTTCAGTACTTCGCACACTCCAGGCTATCGAAGAATCTGATGTATGTTGCTTACTCATGGACGTCAACGAATACGGCACTCAGCTCGATCAAAAGCTTGCAGGGCTAATCAAAGACTCAGGCAAGGGCCTGATAATCGTCGTGAGCAAATGGGACAGCGTTGAAAAAGACGAAAATCTCTCAGATACCATAGGCCACCGTATCAAGCGTGAGTTTGCCTTCGTGCCATGGGCTCCGCTGTTATTTACAAGTGCCATCACTGGTCAGAATATCACCAAAATCTTCGACCTCTCGAGAGATATAGATGCACGGCGTAAACAAACCTTTAAAACGAGTGACCTCAACCGCATCCTCATGGAATCTGTCCGTAAGCATCCACCTGCAGGCCTTAAAAACACCTTCCCAAAGCTCCGATATATGGTCCAGACAGATACAGCGCCTCCATGGTTCGTGATATTTGGCGGCAATCTCAAACTACTCCACTGGTCATACAAACGCTATCTCGAGCGCCAGATGCGTGAAAATTACGATTTTGTCGGCACGCCGATCATGTTTAGTTTCCGGCAAGAAGATAAAGTCAAAAAAAGTGACAGAACTACTTCTCCAAATCGTAAAGAATCATAGCGTTAAACCAAACATGGTTTTAGACCATTTATTGTCGGTACAGTATACTGTGAGATAGATATGAAACTTATAGTTGGCCTCGGTAATCCAGGGGCAGAATACAATCAAACTAGACATAACGTCGGAGCGAATGCTCTCGACACATATGTTAGTGGTCATGGTGGCGTATTGCAACAAAAGAGCAAATACAAATCATTGATGACGGAGCTAACAATCGATGGCCAAAAAGTTATCACGATTATACCAACCACATACTACAATTCATCTGGCGAAGCGGTACAAGCAGTGGCGTCTTTTTATAAAATTGAGCCCTCTGACATACTGATCGTTCATGATGAGCTGTCATTGCCGTTTGGTACAGTTCGTATCCGTTACGGAGGTTCTGACGCAGGTAACAACGGTGTAAAATCAGTTACAAGCCACATCGGACCCGACACAGCTCGAATACGCGTCGGTGTCTACAATGAACTCCGTGATCGCATCGCTGATGCAGACTTTGTACTCTCTAGATTTACAGCTCAGGAAAACGACGCATTTCGTGAAATCATGCCTATTATCCATACAACGATCGACTCTTTTGTTGCAGGGACTTTGTCTCACACAACAAGCACCATTGAGAAACCGTCATCAAGCAGTTAGCTATTGCTACTATGTCGCATAACTCAATGCCGAAGGCACACTGTATTGCACCTATGTTGCAATAAGCTATACTAGAGACCAATGAACGAGTCAGACATACGTCGTTTACTTTCGGAGGTGGGACTTCGCGCTACATATCCTCGGATAGCGCTAATCACTGAACTCGGGAGAACGCATACGACGCCAAAGAGCGCACCAGAGATAACTGCTACTTTGTCGCAGTTTCCCAGATCAACGATCTATCGAAGTCTTGAAGCCCTTGAGAGGCAGGGACTTATTAAAAGTAGTCTCATCAAATGGGTGCGTCGTTACGAGCTTGGTGACTCATTGGCACCACATCACCACCATTTGATGTGCGTGCAGTGTAACAAAATGATCGATTTTGACTCATCAAAGCTCGAGAGTCATCTGGAAGCAGTCGCCAAAGATCATCATATGCAACTGGCATCACATGTCGTCGAGCTCAGAGGGATCTGTTCGGACTGTCAAGAAACGCAGCCAACTAAATTTCAAAAGATAACCGGCAAGCTCCGAGCCGTTGCAACCAACACTCCGTTGTCTTCTCCTGATACAACTGAGTAACTACTCCTCGTGTTGTGACACATCTTCGTGGTGTGTCTCTTCATCAGTGTGACCATGGGGGAGTAAAGATCCGATACCGACAAGAACGAGCACTCCTACGAGTAGGATGGTAGCTTGAATATTAGCGAGTCGCCGAGGACTTTCATGAATTTCAGGGATGATGTCACTCGCTGCAATATAGATGAAGAACCCAGCTGCAAGAGCCAGCGCATAACCGAGATCCCAGCCTTGGCTTTGCCCGAGCGTAAAAGTCAGGAGGGCGGCGACAACTGTTGCAAGCCCACTTAGCACATTTATTAAAAGGACCTTCTTTGGCGTAAATCCTCGACTCAGCAATATCCCGAAATCACCAATCTCTTGAGGCAGCTCATGTGCAGCGACAGCCATACTCGTCACAATGCCCGTGGGCACATCTACCAAAAAGGCTACACCGATCGCCACACCATCAATCGCGTTGTGAAGCGTATCACCAACAATGACCATGACACCCTGGGTTTGCTTACGGCCTTGACCATGATCATGCTCATGATGCCCGTGTAACCAGCCTGCGAGTCGCTCTAGTATAAAGAAGGCTAAAAAGCCAATAAGTGCATATCGTAGCGCTATATGCGGGTCCAAGCCGCTCTCAAGAGCTTCAGGTAAGGTATTCGTGAATGCCGTAGCGAGTAAAGCACCAGCGCCAAACGGCACGGCATATACTAGTAATTTTTTGCGTAACGACGCTTTGGTTAAAAGTAAACCGCCAAAAGCTAGAGACACAACGCCCCCGATGAGTGACCAAAATAAAACTGTAAGTAATTCCATATGCACATGATAGCCGATATATATTTCTATATGCAATTTTGTTGCAGTAATGGATATTACTGCAACGAGGTATTATTGATTTATTCAAGTTCGATGATATAATCTTCATAATGTCGTCGAGCGACGCATGTGTCCTCGACACCCTACAACGCTCCGACATTGGAGCTTGAGAGAACGGATTATTATGGTTACAAGTGCTCATCCCGCAGCATCAGACGCAGCCCGTCGTATCGACTGGAAGCAGGTGACTACCGTGGCTGTCGTGTCAGGACGGTTCTTCGGTCGGCGCGAAGTGAAAGTGTTCCCATTTATCGTGACCTATGGTGGCTACGCAATGAAGTACCACCTCACCAAGCAAGGGGTTGTTTTAGAGGGCCGTCCAACCCTCTTCTGTTCTCCGGTAGACCTCAACGGCCTACCGGCCAGCACCAGGATGACCCTCACCAAACGGCTCCACGAGCTACCCAGTCCATGATCACCCCTCAAGCTCCGAGCCTCGACATCGCGTCGGGGCTCGGCTTATTTTTGAAGCAAAATAAATAATCAAATTCAAAATAAAACCGGATTTATTCCGGTTTTATTTTGTTAACTAAAGGAAAAGCACAGCCAGACAAAATGGAATTTTGCCGGCGCGATAGGAAAAACCATCGGTTTGTCCTATAAGCGAGTAAAACGAGCGGGCATCGAAAAGCGCCAGGTAAGGGTGGGCATCACCTGGCGCTATTCGACCCTTCAACCCACCCGGGCATCCCATGCAAAGCGCTACTCGTGTATTGATATACGCACGGTGCGCCCTTACCCGTAAAGGTAAAGTTGTTTACTACTTGCAAAAAGAGGTCCGCCTGTCCGCCGTAAAGCAGATCGGGGTTCCTTACCTCACACATAAACTGAGAAATAAGGGGTTAAAGGGGTTAGTATGCACGTGACTCATTAAATGCTGTATAAGTGGAGGGTAGAAACTTTTACAACTGAGTACACGCGCACTCTAACTTACGTTAGAATTGGGGGTATAAGGTACGTTTGACACCCATTACAGGGTCAACCATGCAATATATTAGCACAGATTACCTTTTAAGTCAATACTAAATAACACTTTTACGTATGAAAATCAATACCATAAGCATCAATGATGTCAACTATCCAGAGCGGCTCAAGTCGCTTCATATTCAACCGGAAACTATCTATATTAGAGGCAGTATCCCGAACTACTTGATTGGAGTGGCGATTGTTGGCACTCGGAAACCTACCTCATATGGTAAACAAGTCACATCGGATCTAGCCGGGGGATTAGCCAGTAAAGGCGCTATTGTGATCAGTGGACTCGCACATGGGATCGATGGGATAGCCCACGATGCAGCGCTGAAAGCTAAAGGAGGAACCATCGCAGTGCTAGCGTGTGGTGTTGATACAATCTACCCCTCTGCTCATCACCAACTAGCGGATAGAATTCTTAATGACAACGG
>JBDSLH010000043.1:0-10852 GCA_039916485.1 Saccharimonadales bacterium (SeqCode)
GTAGCCCGGTGGAAGTTTTCGAGAATTGCTCCAGGTCGTCACCGAGCGTGTCTCTTTATACGATATATCATCAATTTCGCAAACACAAGCACTTTCGCATGGTATCATGGGTATTGACTAACAAAGAGGTTTATAATGGCAAAGCACAAACGTTGGCACTCAGCTGACATCAAAAAAGCGCTTAAGAAGAAGCTAAAAGCTATCAAAAAGAAGCGAGCATAACAAAATAACGGTGATTACACCGTTATTTTAATTTCACTCAGATTCAATAACTACACAGATGTCTTCAAAATATCTAGTTCAACCTCTATATCACTGATTTTAGATTGAATTAAAGATTTTGCATCTTCTAACCCCGAATTATAAGATTGTGGGCCTATATAGTTAGCAACAGTTTCGATGATGTCTTCCGCCGCTAAGATACCAAATTCTGTTCCATCCTGTTCCTCAAGACGAGTTAATATCTCATCGATACATTTTCTTTGTATTTGCTCATCTTTAATATCCCACTTTTTTATCATTATTGCTTACCAGACTTTATTAATTCCCATTTCTCACGAGAACAATTCACTGACCATTTGCGCCAATTTTCGCGATACTCTCCAAATTCTTTTTCTTCAACCCAATGGAGGTTCTTATCATTAGTAATACGATCTGGAAAGCGAATCCCTTTAAGGTGATCAATTTCATGTTGTGCGACTCGCGCGGGGAAACCTTCAAACTCATGTTCAAATAATTCTCCCTGGCGATCATATGCTCGTACCTTCACTTTCCTTGCACGCAATACAATTCCACACACTCTGCTAGTAGAAAAACAGCCTTCACGCCCTTCTTCCAACTCATCTGAAGTCTCAATAATTTCTGGATTTATAAATTCTTTTAACTCTGGTCGTTCGCCACCACCTGTGGCGTTCATACCGATAATCACTACTCGTTTTGATATTCCTATTTGTGGCGCTGCTAAACCCACTAGAGTTGGGAACTTTGAGTCACCCTGACGACCATGCGCAACTCGGAATAGCTTATCGACTAAAGCTTGTGTTCCATTATTATTTATTTCTTCTACATGGATTTCCTCTGCAATTAAATTAAGAACCTCACTGTCTGGAGGTACTTGCTGCTCGATCGCTTCTTCTATGTAATGCTTTTCCAATATTCTTAAATTATAGCAAAAGAGACGTCGTTTATGACGTATCTTGACTGAACGTTGCGTGGTACCTTCTTTTAGCGTAGTTATAACTGAATCACAAAGTTGCGCACTTTCAGTATTTATCTTTAACAAATTAGTAATGTTATGATTATCCTATGATAAAAGCAATGACACTAAATCTCTGGTGTTATTTTGATTGGGAAAACAGAAAAGATAATATCACATCTCTCATACATGATGAATCTCCAGACTTTTTAGCTTTCCAAGAAGTTCAAACTAATCACGCCTTTTCTCCATTTCCTCAATCAGATTATATCGCTGAATCAGCCGGCTATAAGTACAAAATATTTGCCCCAATGTATAAGCGAGATGGTCAAATAGATACATCTGGCAACATGACACAGGAAACATCATATGGTCTTGGTTTCATTTCAAAACATCCTATTATTAGTGTCGAATCTTACTATCTCAAGCGACACCCTGATTACGACGAAGAGACTTCTGTATTGTTCTGCAAAATAGATGTTGATAGTAGAGAAATCGATATCTGCAATGTTCATTTCGGAAATAGCGATCTATTTTCTGAGCTACATCTTAATGAACTGATGGACCTATGCAAAAAACGCAATGTCAATCCGATTATACTCGGTGATTTTAATAATTTTGATCTCGGTGCATACAAGCAAAAGTGTCTAACAGGATATTCGCTTTCAACAGATATTGAAAAATATGAATCTATGCCAAAAAATAATGGAACACTCGACTATATTATAGTACCGTCATCAGATTTTGATATTACTGATGTAAAGTGTCCTGAAATTTATGTTTCAGATCATCGTGCAGTTATAGCAGATATAAATAGTCATTTTATATAGGTTCCTTGGTACCCCGGGCTAGAATCGAACTAGCGGCCAAAAGCTTAGAAGTCTCTTGCTCTATCCACTGAGCTACCGGGGCATAATTTATCCAAGTACCATATCATTTTATCAGATTAGATTATACTCAGTACTATGTGGTTCACATTCGCACTAGCTGGCGCGATAATCTATGCCATTAGAGGCATCTTAGAAAAACGCATTATACATGGAGTTAATCCGTATATATTAGGGTTCGGTATACGTTTATACGCCCTACCATTTTTTGTAATTCCATTTCTCGTCTCCCCGCAGCTGTGGATACCGTTAGACCAATTATCTCTGTCATTTTGGCTTGTTGCCCTAACAATAGCAGTGCTTCTAACCCCTATAGAAACATATTTTTATTATCGCGCCCTCAAATACGACGAGCTAACACTCACCATGCCTATTCTGGCTCTACGCCCAATATTTGCTACCGTGCTCGTTATGATTCTCTTGCAAGATTACCCAACTGTTCTGGGGATTTTAGGCATATTTATCATTTTCTTTGGGGTATACAGCCTCAAGATTAAACATATGAAAAATGGCGCTATAGAGCCTCTCCGGCAACTAGCAATAAACCCCGCCGTGCGTATGATGGCTATCGTGGCATTCTCACAAGGTCTCGGTGATATTTTAGACAAGATAGGTGTAATCAACGCCAATGCTTACATGTATTCGCTCGTAAACTATGTACTACTTTCTGTGAGCTTAGGCGTAATTGCTATCATAAAGGCAAGATCATCGCTGCACGAACTTACACAAAATGCTCGCTCTCTATTCGTTATTGGGCTAGTCGTTGCTGGGTATACTATCTTTTCTATGCTAGCGCTTGAAACAGGAAATCCTGCCTATGTGAGTGCAATAAAAAGTAGCAGCGTGTTGTTTTCAATCACCTTTGGACTCTGGATACTGAAAGAATCAGAGAAAGGATCGAAAATCCTCGCAGGAATCCTTATGGTTCTCGGACTTTTACTCATTCGTTTATACGGGTAAGAAGACTAGTGCTAACTGAAGAATAAAATTACGTTCATGGTGCGGGATAGGGTAGTCGAAACCCTGTCTCGAGTTTGGAAAACTCACATATTAACCGTTATACGAATCCCGCGTCGAAGACTATTATAACATTAGGAGACAGAATGAAATAATTGCTTGCAAGTATTTCTGAGGCGACGAAATGTTACATGAAAACGTAGTTTTTATATAACAGCTATCAAACTATATCGGATTCGCTGATCGTGACAACATCACCTGGCTGGACAGAACCTTCAAGTAGACGGCGTGCGAGTAAATTTTCAACTGTGCGTTGCACCATTCGGCGCATCGGCCGGGCCCCAAGTCTTGGGTCATAGCCGGTATCAGCGAGCTTTACTATTGCTGCTTGATCGAGCTGAACGGTAATTTTTTGGGGTTCAAGTGTCATATTCACACCTTTTATTATCAAAGCTACGACTTGTTGGAGCTCTTCCTTGGTAAGGGGTCGGAAGACAACAATTTCATCAAATCGGTTTAAAAATTCTGGGCGAAACTGGCCACTATCAATCAGTTGGTTTGTTATAATTTCTTCAAATTCTTCGATCTTGTCCCCTGCATCAATATGCGCGCGGATTTGATCGGCACCTGCATTACTCGTCGCAATGACAATTGCGTCTCTAAAGCTCACTTCACGGTTGTTGATGTCCCGCAATACTCCTTCATCCAGTAGCTGTAATAACGTAGTCAAGACTTGAGGATGAGCCTTTTCTATCTCATCGAGTAGCACTACAGAAAATGGCTGTTTCATAATTTGCGCAGTCAAACTCAGTGGATCCTGGGCTCCATCTGCTATCAGACGACTGACATCCTCAGGACGGACATACTCGTTGAGATCGAGTCGCACCAGTCGGTCCTCTCCTCCGAAATAGACATCAGCTAAGGCTTTCGATAGCTCAGTTTTACCAACACCGGTTGGTCCAAGAAATAGAAATGTTCCAATTGGTTTGGCTTCATTCCGCACACCCGCACGAGCCCGTCGTAGTGCATCACTGACGACACTGACAGCCCTTGTCTGGTTTATCATGCGCTGATGAATAAGGTCTTCAAGCTGAAGGAGTTTTTCTTTCTCAGCAAAGTCATTGGTACGACCGACTTTGACTCCGCTTGTCTGCTCTATGGATTTCGCGACGGACTCTGAAGTAACAACACCCTTGTCGGCATACGCGGCTGCTTGCTCAAGAAGTCGCACGGATTTTCCTGGCTGTGCAATCTCATGCATGTACCTCTCACTGAGTCGATATGCTTCCTTTAATGATTGATACATAAACGTGACATTCCTTTGGAATTCGATACTAATAATTTGGTCCTGCATGACGAGCAATGATTCGTCAATTGTTGCCGATGGTACATTGATGCGGTTGAGGAGGCTTGCAAGATGCGGATTTCGCTGACTTATCTGCAAATAACGCTGTTCATCCATTGTGAGTATCATCCGAATACCTCCACCCTCAAGGATTGGCAGTAATGTAGAGCTTAGATCAACAGAACCAGGTCGATCCTCAAAAAATAATTGCGCATCATCGAGGCAAATGATGACATTTTTTGCTTGATAGGCTTCATAAATGAGTCTGTTGATTAATTCTTCAAGCTCCCCACGTGATCGTGCGCTACTAATGATGGTGTTGGCATCAAGACTAATGACCTGGCGGAATTTGAGTGAAGAAGGAATAGAAACGCTATTTGCTGCCAGTAAACTCTCTGCAAATGCATGGACGATCGTTGTCTTCCCCGCACCAACTGGTCCTATCAACGCAACATTTTGCCGACCATTTGAGGAAAATGTATCGTACATGTACGTCAGGGCATTTTGGTGCGAATCAAGGCGGACGTGTAACAATCCACCTCTCGCTAGTTGCTCGGTAATATTAACACCGTAACGGTTCAAAAGATTTGACCACCCAAAGCTCCAGTCTCGAGCAATTCCGCCTGTCCGTTTCGGCTGTTTCTCAGCTTCAATGAGCGATAATAATCGTTCATACCAGCGAACACCCAAGATCATGTCATCCTCATCAAGCTGCATATGTGGCAACAGTTGTTTGCACTGAGGTTGGGTTACGCATAATGCTGCCATGAGCATCCCACCTGTTAGCTGTGTTGACTGTACACCATTCATATAGACAACAGCCTGATCATATACAGCCTCGCTATCACTTGCTATATCACTGGAAAGATCTGCCATAAACTGCGGCGATAAGCCAAAACGAGACACAAAAAATTGTGCGCTTCTGGCATTGATAGCAGCGTGCGCTATGTCTTTTGGAGATGGATTTTTTGGCAAATACGCAAGTACCGAAGACTCAAGCACGTCATCAAGCGTGTTGCCTGACCCTGAAGGGATATAGTGAAGCCCATGCTTTTGCCACAAGTATAGAGCCATCAGTGGTCCGGCCAGTGAGAATACAATGATACCAAGTGGCGTGACAATCAGTAGGCCAAGTCCCGCAATGATACTGAGTAGAATCATGCTGACGAGCATGGCAACAATGCTTTTTGAAAACGTCTTAGAGAGTCGGGCTAACTGAGATCGCTGACTATCATAGGTAAATGTCATCACATTGTTGCTCCAAGTACAACCAGAATAGCAACCAGAGGTAGCACAGGCAGTAGTGGCCACACCAAGAGGTACATACAGCCGATCATCGCACCCACAACTATTGTGATACTTCCTGTGATCAGCACAGCCAGCCGCACTATAGCACCTATAAAGCGCGATACTAACTTATCGACAAATGCACGTAACTGAACACCGATCGGACCACGAACTGAACCGGCAGAAATCTGCCGAAAGGGAGAAAATAACGTTCGCACAAGAATATCGACAGAAAATGTATCAATCACCCCTGCTAATCGATTCGAGACAGCGTGCAGTTGACGTTTCCACCCATCCGTATACCACCACGAAAAAAACGCCATAAACATATGCATATTGTATCACGATGCTGCCTCTGTTTACTCAGTATTATGTATACTAGATACATAGATATGATTGGACACAAACATGTAACTCGAATAGGCAAACTAGTCCGACACGCTAGTAGATTGCGTGGTGGTACTGGCTCGGCATTACCAGGCCTTGTAGTCGAAAAGATTGATCCACTGTATGCAAAGCGCATTCTCGAATCATTACCATATGGTATTGTCATCGTCACCGGTACTAATGGCAAGACCACAACAACCAAAATTCTTTGCCAACTGCTGGAATCAACAGGCATGCATGTTTTTACTAACAAATCAGGGAGCAACTTTACACGAGGTGTCATAGCGTCACTTCTTGCCGAAACAAACCATAAAGGCGAGCTTGAAGCAGATATTGCAGTACTCGAACTGGACGAGGCCTATGCCGCGCAATTTGTCCGTACTATTCGTCCACGTTACAGTCTCCTTCTCAATGTGATGCGAGACCAACTAGATCGATTTGGAGAAATTGACCATACCGCGAAACTCTTGCAACGGGTTGCAGATGCCACAACTGAAGTTGTCGTGCTTAATAGCGACGATCCACTGGTCAGTGCGATTGCCGAGACGCTGCCTGGCAGCACAAAAACTATTTTTTACGGTGTGAGTAGCAAGCTTCATGATACATTCCCTAGTGACCACCAGCTCTATGGCAGTACAACGAAATTACCTGCTCATAAACAACGTACCAGCCATGTAACGCTTGAAAACGTGCAAGGTAACGCAGCAATTTTCAAACTCGGCACTGGCAAACCGCATAAAATCGATCTCAAACTGCAAGGCGTATATAACATGCAAAACGCAGCAGGAGCGCTAGCACTAGCTGAAACAATCGCTGGCCCTGATCATTATGAAGATTTGCTGAAGGCACTCAGCGATATACGTCCCGCTTTTGGCAGAGGTGAAGCAATTGAGCTAGACGGTCACCCACTTGAAATAGTACTCGTAAAAAACCCTGCTGGTTTTCGTTTAGCGCTCCAATCGTATAGCCACAAAAATATAGATACCATGATTGCGATCAACGATAATTACGCCGATGGACGCGATATGTCTTGGCTTTGGGACGTATCATTTCGTGATGTAAAACAAGCAAGTATGGTGTCGGGTACACGTGCGTACGACATGGCGCTACGCCTGCAGTATGATGATGTAGTGGTGCAACACGTAGAACCCTCACTCGCAAAATCAATGGATATATTTTTAGCAACGCGACCATCAGATAAGCGTATTTTTTGTACATATACTGCGATGATGACTATCAGAAAACATCTCGCAAAACGACATGACCTTAAGGACATAGACCGATGAACGCACCCAAACGATCATTAAAGCTCGTTCACCTTTACCCTGAACAAATGAATATTTATGGGGACTGGGGAAATGTGTTAACCATCAAAAAACGTGCCGAATGGCACGGATACAATATAGTGGTCGAAGCATATCATCCTACCACTTCTTTTCCTAAAGACGCAGATATTATCATCGGAGGTGGCGGTCAAGATTCAGGACAATCTGTCATACAAGATGACCTACTGCGTATAGGCGATGACCTCAAACAGCAAGCTGATCAAAAAACCCCAATGTTAATGATATGTGGGCTATATCAACTCTTTGGACATTTCTTTCAAACACATGAAGGCAAACGTATCCAAGGTATTGGACTCTTTGATCTCGAAACATATGCTGGTGACGTCCGGATGATCGGTAATATCGTTACTGCAACAGAATTTGGTGAAGTCATCGGCTACGAAAATCATAGTGGCATGACGGTGCTCGGTGATAATCAAAAAAGTTTTGGGACGGTCATAAAAGGTGCTGGGAATAATGGCAAAGATAAGACCGAAGGTGCTATTTATAAAAATGTCTATGGATCATATCTGCACGGTTCATTATTACCAAAAAATCCAATACTCGCAGATGCACTCATCGAAGTAGCCGCAACCAAAAAATATGGCTCATTTGATCCGCAATTTATTGATGATAGTTTTGCAGTAGCGGCGCGCACCATTGCTCGTAGCCGGCCACGATAATCACTACCCGCAAACACGAAAAAGACGAGGTATACTAGTACACATGACTACGAAGAAAATCACAACTCGCCGAATCGACGAGCTCGACTTACTCCGAGGTTTTTTTATTGTGATTATCATATTGGATCATCTACAATTTTGGCCAAGTCCACTGCAATATCTTACTGGCCAAGGCAAGTTGTGGGTTTCGGCGGCTGAAGGTTTCTTTTTAATTTCCGGGTTACTCATCGGGTACCTACGCATTTATAAAGAATGGCACACACCTTTGCGACAGCTTGCAAAAAAACTTGCTCAGCGAGCACTCCTGTTGTACATATGGTGTGTGGGGATTACCTTTGCAGTTGTTGCTCTCTCTATGTTGCTTCCTGGTGATGGTGCTCTGCTCCCCAAACTAGCAAATACCGAACAAATGAGCTCTCTACCTACGTACATATGGTCTGTGATATCGACGCATTATTCATCAGATTGGATATACTTCCTGAGGTTGTATACAATTATGTTGCTGTTAACGCCTCCGTTCATTTGGCTCATCCGCAAAGGCTGGTGGTCTATTGCCGCAGGACTGTCGCTCGGTATATATACTGCTAGCCTCGTATTCGGCATAGATGAAGGCGCTATGCAGTGGCAAATACTTTTCTTTGGTGCAGCGCTCATCGGCTGGAAACTTGAGGCCATCTTGTCATGGCTACACACGCATCCTCGCGTTCGTACTATCGGCATGTCGAGTGTTATTACGCTTACTCTGGTTACAATGATTGCGAGCTATTTCTTTGTTCATGGCTGGGGTATCGTAGAATCACCGAGTACAACTATCACTCGAGATACTTACATATCAATCCGCGCAAATGTTGATCCCTTGTTTTCAAATAATCCAATGGTACCCCTTCGAATCGGTCTTGCGTTTGTATGGTTTATCGGTCTACTCGGTCTATTCCATATAGGCAAAAAATATATAAAACGTGCGTTCGGTTGGCTTCTCATGCCGTTCGGCACGCAGTCACTAAGCCTATACTGTCTACAGGCATTACTAATGCCGTTTTTTGTAACGTTAATTCCTATGGGCGAGTTCTACTACAACGGGTTGATCGGAGTGCTCGTGGTGGTCGTACTCTGGGGAATAATGAAAATTCCCCTTGTACAAAAAATATTACCGCGGTAATTGTAACTGCTGGAGATCACGCGCAATCTGTCCGCCATGTCCAACAGGGGTCACCCGGCCATAAATTTTTTGAATCACACCATCTGGATCAATGAGAAATGTTTTGCGCAATATCCCCTCATGACCAAACATTTTCTTACCCCACGCTTCATAGACACGAATCGTCTCACCCGTCGGGTCGCTGAGAAGTGTGAATGGTAGCTCGTATTTTAGTTTAAATTTGCGATGACTTTCAGGTGTATCCATAGATATACCAACGATATCAGCCTGTAATTCTGCGAGCTCACCATGTGCGTCACGAATGCTACACGCTTCTAACGTACAGCCTGGGGTGTCGTCTTCTGGATAAAAATACAAAATTAACCAGCTTCCTTTGTAATCACCGAGACTACGACGGGTGTCAGAATCAGAGATAAGCGAAAAATTAGGTGCGCTATATGGTGCTTTTTTCATATCCTTAGTATATAGGAACTATGACGATCGTGACATTCTGCGCTGTGAGAATGTAATCATACCTACGATAAACGCAAACACTCCCAAACTAGCTGTTATGGTCCATGCAATCTGCAGACTTATGCCCACGACAATATAATGAGCAGGTATGGTTGCCACAAAAAGTAGTACAGAAATCAGTGTCCGTGCTAACAAATTACTAAACCATGGTTTCGTAGGGTGAGCTTTTTTCGATACCGTGCGCCGCACGATCGGCTCTACTACCTTGGTTGCTTGTTCTGCTGTTCTGACAGTTATCTGAGCTGCGTTCTTCGGTGCACGCACAAGTATATAGAGCGTCATGGCAACTATCACGAATACCACGACTACTTCGAGAGGTCTTGATAGTATACTGGGTATCTCATAGGTCGTGCGGGATACTTCTTGTGAGGTTCCGATAAAGTCCAAGTATCGCGTGAGAATACCAGCGTTGATCACCCAGCCGCTATACAGTATTAGCATCCAGATGGTTTGCGCTGCAGTCGTTAGCAACCACGCCACTCTTAATATTTTTTGCAACGTATTGTCTTCTGTTCGTTTCATACACACCATAGTATACCGACCATATAAAAATCCGACCATGATAGTCGGAATTTTATATGGTCGGGGAGACAGGATATCGCTTCGCTCCTCCGCTTGCTCACTCGAAAAATACCTACGGTGCTTTTCTCGCTTCACTGCGCTACGCCGAACCTGCGACTGTGTTTTGCTTACTGCAAAACGTCGCAGAACCGTACCTATGTCCAGAACCATAGAAAAATGCCTAGACAAGCTAGACATTTTTCTATGGTCGGGGAGACAGGGTTCGAACCTGCGACCCCGCGGTCCCAAACCGCGTGCGCTACCAACTGCGCTACTCCCCGCCACTGCTCATTTCTCTTATTTAGTAAGGATAGAACAGAGACGATTGTAGCAAAGATATGGGGTATTGACTAGTGGGCAGCTACTTCGCAAACTCAATTGCGCGGGTTTCGCGAATAACATTCACCTTGATCGTACCAGGATACTGCATCGTACTTTCGATCTTTGTGGCAATATCTCGTGCAAGTTTAATTGCACTGAGGTCATCGATAGAATGTGGCTTTACAATCACTCGGACTTCACGACCCGCAGAGATTGCATAGGCTTTATCGAT